>JAYEHI010000291.1:0-5364 GCA_034659455.1 Campylobacterota bacterium
AGGTTAAGCAGGTGACGAGCCATCTCATCGTACCAAACGGCAAGAGTAAGACCAAAAGTGATAGGCTCGCCGTGAATACCGTGTGAACGTCCAACCATTAGAGTAAGCTTGTGTTCCTCTGCTCTTAGCTTGATAGATTCCATTAGCATCTTAACATCAGCGATGACAATCTCTAAAGAGGCTTTCATCTGAAGTGCTACACCAGTATCAACTGCATCTGAAGATGTCATGCCGTAGTGGAACCATCTAGACTCTTCGCCAAGTGACTCACTTACACTTGTGTTAAACGCGATAAGGTCATGTTTCGTTACAGCTTCTATCTCTTCGATTCTCTCTACAGAGAATGTTGCATTTTTAACTATCTTGTCAGCATCTTCCTGAGGAATCTTTCCAAGTTTTGCCCAAGCTTTTACAGCCGCTTTTTCTACTTCTAACCATGCTGCGTATCTTGCATGTTGTGTCCATTTTTCTGCCATCTCTGGTCTTGAGTATCTCTCTACCATATAATTATCCTTCTTGTTCTTCTCTTATAAACTTATGCTAAAATTTCGCCTAATTAAAGTTTGGTATTTTACTATAGATATCATAATAGAGGAATTAAGTTTGCCATTTGTAAAAAAGAAGTTTATAGTAGAAGAGAAACAGAAAGCTGTATTTTATCTAATGAATGAGTTTGGTTATCCTCAAAGAGAAGCTCAGCGTTATATATCTAAAGGTCGTGTTCTTGTAAACGGAGAGAAGATGCTCAAAACTGCAGGAGAGATTGAGGGAGAGATAGAGTTTATCTATTTCGAACCTATGTCTAAAGGTCTTGAGCCTACATTTGTTGAAGAGGAGTTTGTAGTCTTTGACAAGCCAAGTGGCGTTTTAGTGCATCCTCAAACAAAGGCAACACCCTACTCTCTTATAGATGAGTTAAAGTCTCAGTTCGGTATGGATGCAAATATAGCTCACAGGATTGATCAAGAGACAAGTGGACTTGTTTTATGCTCAACAAACAAAACTAGCGAGCGCGAAATTAAGATGATGTTTCAAGAGAGAGACATGAAGAAAAAGTATCTTGCGATGGTTCACGGAGAGTTTAAGGAGGATATAGTAGTGGAGGCACCGTTACTACGCTTTCAAGCTGAGTCGGCTTTAGTAAGAATGGTTGTTAAGGTTGATGATAGCGGTAAGGTTTCAAAGACAAGCTTCAAACCTTTGAAGTATTATTCAGATAGAGATATGACTTTAGTTGAGTGCTCACCACACACTGGACGACAACATCAGATAAGAGTTCATTTGTTTCACGTGAAACATCCAATAGTAGGCGATCCGATTTATGCACAATCTGAGGAAAATATAGTAAAGTTTTTAGACCGAGAACTATCCATGCAGGATAGAATAGATAAGAGTGGTTCTACTCGACTTCTCCTCCATGCATCTGAACTAGAGTTTGAACTTTATGAAAAATTTTATCATGTTAAGAGTAGCATAGACTTTGAAACTGTATGTTTTAAAAGTATGGATGTGAATAACTTTTAGAAGAACCTTCTCTTTGGGCTTGTTTTACATTCAATCGTCTGAAAATCCTCGAAAAGCCCTAAAAATAGGGGTTTAAAGTTATTTTAATTTTTTATTCAGTAAATATTTATATAAATTGTTTCTTAAAAATTGAAAGAATTTTCAAATATATATGATATGTGTGTGACTTTATTCACAACTTACAACAATATGTGAATATAGAATGTATTAAAGATTATGTAATGAAAGTTACTTTTTAAAAGTGAAGGGGATTTGTTATTTTTTTATAAGATTACTAGGGTATTATGCTACTTATAAACGACCTCCCTGGTGTGTTGGTCGTTTAGTCTTCTTTTGGCTTTAAACGCCGTTATATCTCTTCATAATTTTTTTAACACGATTTCTTAAGTTTCTTATAGCATCACTGCTATCTTCACCATCTGCTGTTAAATTTCCAACTTCACTGTCTTTAAATTGTGCTTTTGCAACCCATCCAATTTGGCTGTGGAACTTAATACCCACAAAAAGAACTTCACCAAAATGACTTGTACATAACTCATGGACTTCCATAATTCTATCTGAATCTGTTTTACTTGACATTGTAACTCCTTAATTTAAATTAATTAAATAATAGCGTATTTTTATTAAACGCCAATGTAGTAAGTGTATAAAATAGATTCACTTCTCTTTGTCGTCATCACTAGTAGCTGCATAGATAAATCCACCTAGACCAACTACAAACACTATTACTACAAAAATTATCTCTACTATATCTATAAGTGTCATAGCTCATCTCCTATTTTTTCTTTAAGCTGGCCGCACGCTGCACTAATGTCTATGCCTTTAGAGTCACGTATAGTACAGAGTAAGCCATGTTGAACAAGATACTCTTGAAATGCGATCATATCAGCTTGTAAAGGTCTTTGATAGTCTGTTCCAGGATAGGGGTTAAAATAGATGAGATTTACTTTAGCTTTTATGTCTGTTAATAATTTCACTAATTTTTTTGCAGAACCGATATCGTCATTTTTCCCTTTAATAACCAAGTACTCAAACATCACGCGTTTGCGTGTATCTATGGGAAAGCGCTTAACGGCTTCTATGATAGAGTTGATATTGTGTGCTTTATTCATCGGAATAAGTTCACTTCTAAGTTCATCATCAACTGCATGAAGAGATATTGCTATGTGAACGCCAAGGTCCATCTCTCCTAACTTATCTATTTTTGTGCTAAGTCCACTAGTAGATACTGTTTGGCGTTTACCACCAATAGCGAGACCCTCTTCTTCTTTAAATATTTTTATGGCTTTGGCTAAATTGTCTAAGTTGTCAAGTGGTTCGCCCATTCCCATATACACAATGTTTATTTTGCGGTTATGTTTGTGGTCGTTATCGCGTTTAAGAGTAACAACTTGAGCTACTATCTCTCCAGGACTTAAGTCCCGTGTGAAGCCACCTTTAGCAGTAAGACAAAATGTACACCCTACTTTGCACCCTACTTGAGTTGAGACACAGATGGTGTATTTTGCTTCTTGGTAAACATTTCCAGACTCGTCAATAAGCTCATCCTTCATCTTCAACCAAACCGCTTCCATAGTCTTACCATCTTGAAGCTCTAGTAAGTACTTTATAGTCCCATCGCTAGATTCCTCTTTTTTTACTATTTTGAGAGGGTCGAGAAGATACTTCTGTGAGAGTTCCTCTTTGAGAGCCTTAGGGATATTTTTCATCTCATCATAACTACTAGCATAGTGATGGTAGAGCCAGCCGTATATCTGTTTGGCTCTAAACGCTGGTTTGATTAAGAGTGCTAACTCTTTTTGTGTGAAGTCTAAAAGAGAGGGTTTTAACTCACTCACTTTAGTTACCTTGCGGTTTTGCTGTGAGCTCTTTTATACGTCTTTTTACATGTTCGCTTAGTAGAACTTTTGCTTTTTCTTGATTTGTCGAGAAATCATCATGCGCTCTCTCATCTGTAAAGTTAGTAACACAAAAAACACCACCAGCAGGAATGTTAAACTCCTGAGCGATTTTTAAAACAGAGAAAAACTCCATGTTTTCTATGCCGAGACCAAGTTTTAAAAACTTTCTCGTTAGTTCAGCGTTAGTACTTATGTAGTTTGATGAGTTGACAACAATATCCTTTACGTTAGTAGTGTTAGTACTCACTACATTGTCAAGAGGTGTGTAAGCGTCGTTAGTTAAAAATGCCAGCTCTATGTTAGATGCAGTTTTTGACTCTACTATGTCAAATATTTTTGCATCGCCATAGCTTCCTGCACTTCCAACAAAAAGTAAAAACTCGGGTTTGTCAAAAAGACATAGACGAGTCAGATTCATAGCCATTTCTACTAGCCCTACTCCCATTGGTTGAGCGAAATCAAAAGTTTCGTTGTTTCCTGCACATATAATCATTTATGTTTTCCTTTATAGTCTAACGGGTATGTTTTGTTCATGTAGATAATGTTTAAGATCCATGATGTCAATCTCTTTATAATGAAAGATGCTTGCAGCTAAAGCAGCATCTGCTCCTGAGTGAAAAGCATCTTTTATGTGCTCCATGGTTCCAGCTCCACCACTTGCGATGACTGGTACATTTACGGCTTTACTTATCTGCTCAGTAATGTTGAGCTCAAAGCCAGCTTTTGTCCCATCTGCATCCATCGATGTTAAGAGTATTTCGCCACTACCACGATCTACTACCTCTTTTGCCCACTCAACTGCATCTATACCCGTGTCAACTCGCCCACCATTTAAAAAGACATGATAGTTCCCATTAGTAGTTCTTTTAACGTCTATCGCTGTGACTATACACTGAGAGCCAAATCGCTTAGCACCTTCATCGATAAGCTCTGGACGCTTTATGGCTGCAGAGTTGACACTTACTTTATCACAGCCTACGTTCAGTAGCTTGTAAATATCATCAAGCTTACGAATACCGCCACCTACAGTTAGCGGTATAAAGATTTCACGAGCGACCTCGGCTACTATGTCCACTATAGTGTCGCGATTATCAGAAGATGCAGTTATATCTAAAAATGTGAGTTCATCTGCACCCTCTTCGTTATAACGCCGTGCTACTTCTACAGGATCTCCTGCATCTTTGAGTCCAACAAAGTTTACACCTTTAACAACGCGTCCATCTTTTACATCCAAACATGGAATGATTCTTTTGGCAAAGTAGTTCATAAGTATAGTGCCTTTATTATATATTTTTGAATTATACTATGATAGACTTATAAGAACTTGTAGCAATTTTACTGAAATGTTTCATGTGAAACATTCAATGTAACTCCTATCACATTTTCTAATTAAATTCTTAATATATGTTTAATAGAGTTGTGTGTATAATATTTTTTTATGCAAAAAAAGGGAGTAAATCATGGTAAAAGAAGAAGTTCTAAATCATTTAAGAGCGGCAAAGTCAGCACATATAAAATGGGTACAAAAAGCAAAACTACTTATACATGGTGTAGATATTGAAGAGGGAGCTATACCAGTAGACTCTACTGAGTGTAAATTTGGTCAGTGGTTTTATAGTGATGGTCAGGTTTTAAACGCACTCTCGAACAATCCAGTCGAGTGTATGCAGAGTATAGAGAAACTTCACTTTGATCTACATGATATGTATCTTAATATTTTTAACATATATTTTATGGAGAGTAAAAAAACGGGTTTCTTTTCAAAGCTATTTGGTTTTAAACGAAAAGAAATCGGTATTTCAGAAAAAACATTAGCACAGGGCTACTACGATTCACTAGAAAAAATTTCTCAAGAGCTTTTAGATGAGATAAATAGACTTGAACGTCGTATTATCGCCATACCAGATGACAAAGTAGAGGAATTAATTTAAAAAAAGGG
>JAYEHI010000292.1:0-5332 GCA_034659455.1 Campylobacterota bacterium
AACACTCAATGGAATTGGAGATAAAAAGGCTGAAGCTATTTTGGAGTATGCAAAAACTCACTGCTTTAAAACTAAGGAGTCTTTAACACAAGTCAAAGGAGTAGGTCCTAAAACAGTAGAAAAGAATAGAGGTATAATAAAAATTGGCGAGTGTAAGAAATAAATCTCCTTAGATGTCATCTTTGTCTAAAGTAATACCACCATCTTCTAGTGTGTATATCAGATCGGTTGTGTTGAGTTTTTCAAAGTTCTCCATCATCTTCCTTTTAAGGTACTTTTTCTCAGCTACTTCCGCTCTCCTGAGACTTGAAGCGAAGATTCCTTTTTTATGGACTACTAGTTGTGTGATGTCTTCATCCATTTTCACATACTCCATCAGCTCTTTTACGTCCGTGTCAAATATCGACCCTAAAAGTGAGAACATACCTGCCAAGTAGGCTTTGTCCCTGTTTTTTGCATCGGACTCTTTTGACATGCTCTCTGCTCGTCTTATAGCAAGCTCTAGCATAGTTTTTGAAGTGGAGTTTGATGAGACTTCTGAGTAGAGATATATGATCAACCATCTCAAGAGTTTGTTTCGTCCCAAAAGAGTTATGACCTGAGTCAGCGACTCTATCTTAATGTCTAGTTTTTCAAGATTGTTAAAAAACTCTATGAGCTTAAAAGAGAGATCCGGCTGGAGTTTTATGAAAGACTCCAGCTTCTCCGTAGAGTTGTTATCGTTTTTAATAATCTGAATCAGTTGAAGTATAACAACCTGTGTAGGCTCTTTTGACACACTCAGTTCTATCAGTTTTGGCTTGTCGATATATGCTCCTTGAAAATACTCAAATCCCATATCTAAACACTCCAAATGATTCTCTTTAGACTCTACTCCTTGTGCAAGCAGTTTAATCCTTGTAGCTTTAAACTTCTTCATAACCTTTTGCATATTTTCTATCTGAGAGAGACCAATATCCATCTTGATGATGTCTATGTAGTTGAAAAGTTTTTGAAACTTTATAATCATCCTAGCACTCGAATCAAAATGCTCTATTGAGAAGAGAAAACCTTTTCTTTTATAAGCTATAATTTTTTTAATGACCTCTTCTGTTAAGACTATATCTTCTAAGATATTAAGTATAAACCTATCTTTATCCAAAACATCCAAAATACCTTTTGTCAGAGTCGTCTCATCTACATTTATAAACGCTTTTGAGCCAGGTTCTAGTAGTTTGTTAAGCTCTGAACCACTCATACTACTGATGATAAGTTTGGCTGTAGACTTAAGTGAGTTTGAAAACCCCACCCTCTTTCTCGAAGAGTCTTTAAAAACCAACTCCACTGCAAAAAGTCTCTTTGAAGCATTTATGATTTTCTGTTTTGAAACATATATTTCATCCATTGCGTCTATTACCTTTTCTCAATCACTGCTAGTGTTTGAGTGGCTATCTCTAACTCTTCATCTGTTTTTACAACGATCTGTTTTAAATTTTTCACTATTTTATTATCCATTATCTTCTCTCTTATATAGCTAGAGTTCTCCCCTATTCCGCCAGTGAAAACAACTCCGTCCACATTTTCTAATAATACCATATACGAACCTATATACTTTTGAATGCGTCGTATCATCATCGCAAGAGCAAGTTTTGAGTTTTCATCTTCTTTTTTGAGTATCTTCCTGAGGTCGTTATCGTTGCAGATGCCTTTAAGACCTGATTTTTTATTTAAAACCTCTTCCACCTCATCTATGCTCATACCCAACTCTTTTTGCATATAAAGCACTATCGATGGATCTACATCACCGCTTCTTGTCCCCATCACTAAGCCCTCTAGCGGAGTAAAACCCATCGAAGTCTCTATGCTTTTGCCATTTTTGATAGCGCATACACTTGCACCATTGCCAAGGTGCAGAGTGATAAGATTTACTTCACTTGGATCTTTTTGCAGTAACTCTGCCGCTTTTTTAGAGACAAAGGAGTGGGAAGTGCCATGAAAACCATATCGTCGTATATGATGTTTTTCATACATCTGCATCGGCAGAGCATACAGATACGCTTCTTTAGGCAGTGTAGCATGAAATGCCGTATCAAATACCGCTACTTGAGGAGTATTTGGCAACTCTCTTTCCATAACTACTATTCCCTCTAAGTTTGCTCCGTTATGAAGAGGGGCTAAGGGTATGAGACTCTCTATAGTTCTCTTTACTTCATCGTTTATTAGTACGGCGGAGGAGAAATGCTCTGCACCATGCACAACCCTATGTCCAACACCATCTATCTCATCAAACTCTATATCTAAACTCTGAAGCGCTTGATGATGGTTTTGGATATCTGAGCCCTCTTCTCCTATCTGCTCTATCAGCTTTGAGTAAAGAAGCATTTCATTTTCCATATCAAAGAGTTTGACCTTCAATGAAGAGCTCCCCGCGTTTATAACGGCTATCTTCATACACTCTTTCCTGCATTTATCGCTTGGATAGCCGTAATAGCTACTGTATTTACTATGTCAGTCACCAAGCAGCCTCGACTCAGGTCATTTACAGGTTTGTTCAGTCCTTGGAGTATCGGTCCTATCGCCACTGCTCCACTTGAACGCTGCACAGCTTTATAGGTATTGTTCCCAGTATTTAAATCAGGAAATATAAAGACACTCGCCTCACCAGCCATAAGAGAATTTGGAAGCTTTTTCTTCGCTACATTTTTATTCACTGCCGCGTCATACTGTATAGGACCCTCTATCATGAGTTCGGGGTTTATCTCTTTTACTCTTGCAGTGGCATTTCTTACTTTCTCCACCTCAGCCCCAGTTCCGCTCTCCCCACTTGAGTAAGAGAGCATCGCCACTTTTGGTTCTATACCAAACGCCATTGCGGTTGTAGCCGAAGCGAGTGCAATGTCACTTAGCGTCTCTTCGTCAGGATCTTGATTGATAGCGCAATCCCCATAGACAAGAACCTTTGTAGCCAAACACATAAAAAATACACTCGAAACCACTTTTACATTTTGAGATGTTTTGATGATTTGCAGTGCTGGTCTTATGGTGTCCCCCGTAGAGTGAATCGCTCCGCTAACCATACCATCAGCATAGCCCAAATGAACCATCATAGTAGCAAAGTAATTTACATGCATCATAGCATCCTCCGCCGCTTCACGAGCTAAACCCCTCTCCTTTCTTAACTCATAAAATGCCTCTACGAACTCTTCAAACATCTCTGGGGTATGGTGGTGGTCAATTATAGTGGCAGATGAGAGATCAACTCCTAAACGCAAGGCATTTTCCCTAAGCTCACTCTCTTTTCCAAGTAGGATAATATCTGCCACCCCACGAAGAAGAACTATCTCCGCAGCACGTAGAACTCTTTCGTCGCTACTCTCAGGTAAGACGATGGTTTTTTTGTTTGAACTCGCTATGTCAAAAAGTTTGTACTCAAACATTATTGGAGTCATCACATCATTTACCGATGTTGCAATCTTATTTTCTATATAACCTCTATCTACATTTGCATCAAAAAGACCTAAGGAGAGTGCTATTTTTCTTTCACTATTTACTCGGATTCGAGAATGTATTTTAGAGATGGTCCTCGCCGTTTCGTAGGTATCACCTGCAACTGAGAGGATAGGAACACTAAACTGCTCAAGTCCAAAGATCAACTTTTTTACATTTGGATGAAAATCCATATCAAATGGAAACAAGATGCACGATATATTTGGATAAGCATTTGAGTAGAGTGCTCCCAATAGTCCTAATATGATGTCTGACCTATCCGCTGGAACGATAACCAAATCGTCCTCTTCTATATGTTCAAGAAAGTTATCCAGACTGAGTGCTGCTATCTTTATAGACCTTATGGTTCGAGTATGATCTTTTTCTAAGAGTAGAATCGGCTTTGCATTGAGTCTATCCATAACATCATTGATGCTTAGAAGCCTCAACTCCTCGACCTCATCGAGTATATAAGTGGTATACTCATACTCCTTTAGCTTCTTTTGGAGGTACTCTCTTTTTTCTAAATCGACTCTATTTACGAAGGTGGCAAAATGAGTGCATCCATGAGAAATAAGCGTCTCATTCTCTATAAGTACACTCTCATGTACTTCTTGAGCTGTATCTTCCTTGGCATTTATGATGTTTATATAGGGGGAACCTAAGTTTTGAGCGATAAAAATGTTAATGTCAAAACCGATGTTAGAGTTTAAAAAAGATTGGCGGATTCCTTCGCATAGAACAAAGTCATACTCTCTTTCTAGTTTTTTAAACTGTTTTATTATCCCTTGGACAAGCTCTTTTTTTCTATTTTGAGCCACCATACTCTCTACTTGTTCCACATCAAAGCAGTAAGTCTCATCATAATCAATACTGAGACTGTACTTCTCTATCATAAACTCTATATCGCCATCTTTTACATCTTTATTTGCAATGATGGGGCGAAAAAAAGCGACCCGATGAAGGGTACCTTTGAGTATCTCCATCATTCCCATAGAGATAAAAAGTGTCCCTGCATTTATTTCTCGTGCCGATATATAGAGTGATTTTGTTTTCAAGCTTCATATCCTCAAGATAAAGTAGTATAATTCTACCTAAAAAATGGATATATATGTGTATATGTGGTAATTTGACTCCCTTTGAGGAGTGTTGTGCTCCTCTCATCTCTCACCAATGCCAACCCGAAACTCCTCAGCAGTTAATGAGAAGTCGTTATAGTGCTTATGTAAAGTCTGATGCTAAGTACTTAGTTTTTAGCAGTGTCTGCGAAAACCAGACTGAAGAAGATATGGTGGATATAGAAAACTTCTCATCTCAAGTAGAGTGGTTAAAACTCGATGTTATAAACGCCATTGATGAGAGGGTTGAGTTTAAAGCCTATTATAGAGACAAAGATGGTGTCCAAGTGCTTCATGAGAAGAGTAACTTTGTTTTAGTTGATGGTGTTTGGAAATACAAAGATGGTGCTCTTTATAACTCTAAAATAGAGAGAAACGAGCCCTGCCCTTGCGCAAGCGGGAAAAAGTTCAAGAAGTGCTGTTCTAAATAGTTTTTACAGGTAGAGAGCTTTTTTTCCCTCTAAGTCTGAGGAGAGTACAAGCTTCTCACACATCGCCATTCGAGCATAACTCTCTAAGTACTCAAGCATATTAACACCATAACCACTCGACCTATATTTCTCATCTGTTACAAGATCAAAGACGTAAAGATGGCGTTTATGATAAAAACTTGTTTGCACCGCCACACCAGCGAAAGTCACCAACTCTCCTCTCTCAAACAAGCCTATCATCTTATAATCCATATGCCTCATATCATATGCTAAATCGTCAAACTCCTTAAAGGACAACTCAGCTCTCAACTGCTTTAA
>JAYEHI010000293.1:0-5276 GCA_034659455.1 Campylobacterota bacterium
ACGATAAGAGAGAATAATAGAGAAACCTTACTCACTGTAAATCGTTTTCGTAAAGATTTATTTATTGAGAACAAATATGATGGGTGTGATGGGTTTCACTATCTCTTTGAGCAACCACTAAAATCAAGAGAGAATCAAAACATAAGAGTGTATGCCAATAGTTTTAGCTTTCCAAAAAGTAACTCAGAAATAGTAATAGATACTGCAGAGGGAATTTTAGGTGTAATCTTTCCCTCTATTATCACGGGTTGGGCGATAAATCAAACTAATGAAATAGCAGTTGATTTGATTATAAAGATAAATGATGAACTCCTTTGTGAAATAAAAGCTGATGGAGATCGTCCAGATATCAAAAAACTGGGGATGCACGAAACGGGTAAGTGTGGTTTTAGTGTGCGAAACTTTGATTCCCATGTTATCAGAGCTGGTACTAAGATTGAAGCAATCGTGAAGGAGACAGGTCAACATCTTAAAAATAGCCCCTATGTCATACCTAGTAAACTAAGTGACTCTATAAGCTATAAACCGCTTCTATTTTTACACATACCAAAAACCGCAGGCACTTCATTTCGTACTGCCCTACAAGAGATATATTCAAAAAAAGAGACTCTTCAAGATTATGGAGATAAGTCAAGTGAAACCTCACACATAATCATCAAAGAAGCAGAAAATAGAGGTGTACTCATCCCTTATATGATAGAAAATAAGACTGCCTTCATAACTGGTCACTTTCATGCGAGAAAATACTTAGCTCTTTTAAAAGATGATGTCCAATGGTGTACTTTCCTAAGAGACCCAATAGATAGAGTCCTCTCAGAGTACAATCATCTCGTAGCCAACAACACATACCATGTCTCATTTACTGCGTTCTACAGACAGCATCCGCAGATAAATAGACAGACAAAATTGATGAGTGGTCTCTCTTTAGAGGAGTTCTTTTTTATTGGTATAACCGAGGAGTATACTCTATCAATCAAACTCTTTAACTATTTAACAAATAGTAATATTCCCTCTCTTGAGTTAAACATAAACAGAAATAAAAACAAAACGGTCTCAAACAGCTTAGATAAAGAGACTCTAAAAGAATTAAAAAATCTAAATGCAAAGGACTATAAGCTCTATGAACTTGCTAAAAAGAATCTTCAAAAAACTTGTAAAAACCTTGGAATCCATTAGTATGATACTCTCTAAACTATATAGGCTTATATACAAAAAAGAGAATCCACCCAAGGTAAAAGCTCTACTCAAAAGTCTAGAGAACTGGGAGGAGAACTACGAAACCAAAAAGTACGAGAATGCTCAGGAGAGTGAACTCTCTCGTATAGTCTCTATGCAAAAGAACAAAGATATAGATGACCTACTAAAGCTCTGGAGAAAGAAAATATCTCAGGAGTACTTTGAACTACCACATCCCGAACACCCAAATGTAACAACAAAAGCAGTATATAATATACAAGAAGGAATGGCAAACTATATTTTAATGCTAGATAAAGACAATCTACACCCATGGATAGCCGTGCAATCTGTATATATGATTGATATAGCGATAGTAGAGAACAAAATATTCGATATGTCGCCATTTAAAAACAAAACAATACTTCCAAACATAAGCAAGCTCTCAACCTTAGATACCGACCTACGATACTCAGACAAGAAGTTTGGTATTTTACTAAACCAAAAGAGACCCTATCACTTTTTTTATGATCAACTGAAATTTCTCTACTTTCTTAAAGAGGACAGACTAGACATACATCAAAAGGGAGCTTTTTTTCGTATTAAACACCCCTCTGTCAATACTACAAAACCGAAAAAAAGAGAGGTCTTTCTCTTTCCAACTGCCATAGAGAACAACACTCTTGACCAATCTAACAACATAACAGTAAAACGACTTAACGAAACAATGGAGAAACGAGTCCATGAAGATGCTATGAGAGGCTATACACCAGTAGCTCCTACAGATAACAGACTCAAAGTCTGGTACGGTATCACAGGACAGAAACGCAGTTGGCTAGAGCAGGTAGATGGGTGTATAGAGATAGTTGCTCAACTCCTCAAACACTTTAAAAATATAGAGCTCATAGTGGATGGTATGACTGCAACTGAGGGCGAAATACTCAACAACAGAGAAGATGAGTCTGTCCTCAAAGAGATAGAAAGTAGAATAGATAAAAGATGTAGAGTAGAGTCCCTCATAGGTCAAGACTATAGAACAAAGATTCGTAGCTGTAGTAGTATAGACCTATTTATAGCCAATGCTGGGACAGGCTGTATGGTTCCTCTACGGTTTTGTAAAAAACCGGGAGTCCTCCACTCAAACAGTAAACTCTTTACATTCACTGATGACTACCCAAAAACAGTAAAGGTTTTTGATGAAAAATATGTTGTTGATATCTATGATGAGAAGAGACCTAGAGTTGATTTTGCTAGCTACCACATCCCATGGCAACATATATTTAATCTAACTGCTGAAGTAGTTAACCTTACTAAGGGAATGAATATAAAAACACTTAAAGTACCATCTCCAGATAACAGAGTTCAAGAAGACAATAAGAGAGATGAAGAGCATTCAATTTTTGAAGATATCGAAAAAAGGATGAAACCTACATATGAAAGCCCAGATATCCTAAGAGAAGTTGCCCTCTCTTTTGAAGAGTCTGGAGACATCAAAACAGCACTCGCTATCATGCAACAAGCACAAACGATGAGACCAACAGGCACACTCATAAATAAAAAAGTAGAAGAGTATAAGAAATTAACTGAAAGTGATGGAGCATTGAGAGAATGAACAAAAAACAGATTATGACTATAGTTAAACCTAGTGAACACTTTGATGAAGAGTACTACCTCAAACACAATCAGGATGCTGGAGATTCACACTCCTCTGCACTTGAACACTACTGTAAAGTAGGAATACACGAAGATAGAAAACCCAATGAACTCTTTGATCCTATCTGGTATAGAGAACACTACGAAGATGTCAAAGCTGATGGTGCACCACCACTAGTGCACTATATTCTCTTTGGCGAGAAAGAGAACCGACTTGTAAATAGCTCTCAAAAAGAGGAGTATGAGGAGAAGGAACTACCTCAAAAGCAGAGTGAAGAAGTGCTACACGAAGAAGTCTCCTCGAAAAACGATGACAACAACTACAACACCATTAAAAATAGTAAATATTTCAATCAAGATTACTATCTCAGTGTAAACTCTGATGTAGCTGAACTTGGATGTGACCCTGTGGAACACTACCTAAAGTATGGCTATAAGGAGGAAAGAAACCCTAGTGAAATGTTCAATAATGACTACTACATTGACAAGTACCATGACATTAAAGAGAACGATATTAATCCCCTACTTCACTATATAGAGTATGGTCAAGAGGAAGGTAGAACAGCCTTGCCTACTCAAGAAGAAGCAGCTGCTATACCTCTCAAAGCTACTGATATATATCGTACAGATAAAAACTCTCATAAAATAGATATACTAATTCCTGTATACAATGGTATAGAGTATTTAGAGCCTCTATTCCAAAGTATCATAAAAAATACACTTATCCCCTATAGACTGCTAGTGTGTGATGACAAAAGTCCTAATAAAGATGTATTTCCACTACTAGAGTCTATCAAAAACAGAGCTAAAAATGTAGAGATTGAGCTTCTTAAAAATGAAACAAACTTAGGATTTGTTGGAACAGTAAACAGACTCTTCTCACTTACAAGAAATCACTTTGTTGTGCTAAACACAGATACTGAAGTGCCTCCCTCTTGGCTTGAGAGATTGATGTCTCCTATAATCAATATGAAAAACATTGCGACTACAACTCCCTTTACAAATGCTGGAACTATCTGTAGCTTTCCTAACTATCTTGAAGACAATGAACATATACTAAACAATATGTCAGTTGATAAGATAGATAGCTACTTCCAAAACATAAACTTTGAAAAAACATATATAGAGATACCAACAGGTGTGGGCTTCTGTATGGGAGTAAACAAAGAGCTTGCCGATGAGATAGGAATGTTTGATACCATCTTTGGAAAAGGGTACGGAGAAGAGAATGATTTTTGCCAAAGAGCGATAGAGAAAGGGTTTAAAAACATTCATGTAACAAACCTCTTTGTGTATCATAAGCATGGAGGATCTTTTCCTAGCGAAACAAAGAAAATGCTGGTAGAAAAAAATCTCAAACTGCTCAACCAAAAACATCCAACATATGATACACAAGTCCAAAAAACAATCCAAGAGAATCAGCTTGAGGCTCTAAGAGAGCAGATGTACTTCTCTATAGTAAGTCACGATGCATACTCCGTACTCTATATAGACCATAATCTAGGTGGCGGAGCTGTAGACTATAGAAAAATGGAGATTGAGAAAAGAGTAGAAAAAAATGAGCTCATCATACTTCTAACATATGTTTTTCATAAAACAAATAGCTATATTGTCGAGTGTATTCATGGTGATAAACATTTTAAATACTCGTGTCAAAACTTAGAAGATTTATTTGCACTACTGAGTAGCTATAGTTTCAATGAGATATTTTTAAACTCTTTAGTCTCATACCCTAACCTGGAGAGTATCATCGCACAAGTCAGGACTCTGCACAACGAAAAACATACAAAACTCATAGTGCCTATACACGACTTTTTCCCACTATGCCCAAGCTATACTCTACTAAATGATAAAAGAGAGTTTTGTAACATTCCTTCCGATAAACAGAAATGCTATGAGTGCTTAAATAGTAACCTATCAGCGGAGTATAAACAGTTCTCCACCCAAACAGACATCAACAGCTGGCGAATCATGTGGAGCAGAGTACTAGAGATAAGTGATGAGATACTCTGCTTTTCAAACTCTTCAAAAGATATCTTTAGTAAAGCCTATCCCCTTTATACTGAAAAAGTTATAGTAACCCCTCATGATATCTCAGGAAGATATGATAAAATCTATGAACCATTTGAGAGTGATAAAAAAAGAGTAGGTATACTAGGTGGTATAAACATTGCTAAGGGTGCTTACATCATAAAAGATTTAGTTGAGCATATCGAACGGAACAACCTTAACGCAGAGGTTATTTTAATTGGTGAAATAGAGATAGAGATTTCGTCTCCTGTTTTTCATAAAACTGGTCGCTACAAGAGAGACGAACTTCCTAGTTTAGTCAAAGATCTTAAAATAACTGAGTTTTTGATACCCTCTATATGGCCAGAGACATTCTCATACACTACAGATGAAATCATGCAGTTAGGGTATCCCCTAACTGTTTTTGATATTGGTGCTCC
>JAYEHI010000294.1:0-5263 GCA_034659455.1 Campylobacterota bacterium
GCTAAATCATAAAGCATACTCTACTTTCCCTTGTTTTTTTGATACTCATCTATACTCATAGAGAGCAGTGAAGAGTTCATCCCATCTTGGTTATGCACAAAATGAACACTCTTTACAAAGGGCTCTATGACATTTATCTTTGTCTTTGGTGTTATGACTAGAAGCTGGAGATTGAGCTTCTCAAAGAGCCGCAGAGCATACTTCGTACTCTCATCGCTCCCTTTTCCAAACGCCTCATCTATCATCACAAAACGAAAAGAGCGACTTCTCACTTCGTTGTACTCAAGCCCAAACTGAAACGCCAAAGAGGAGGCTAAAACAGTGTATGCTAGTTTTTCTTTTTGTCCACCAGACTTTCCACCACTATGGGCATAGTACTCTTTTTCACTTCCATCACTCACATACTTCTCACTTGCACTAAAGTCAAACCAGTTTCTTACATCACTCACAAGTGAGCGCCAGCGTCTGTCTACCTCACTATAGTTCTCGCGTCCATTGAACCTATCTATAAGCTCTTTTATCTGCAAGAATTTCGCCTCATCGTAGCTGTTATCATCGCTAATGGCATAAGATATCGCAGATTTTAGCTCTTGTTTGAACTCTCGTATCTCCCGTATGTTTGAGGGCTCAGCTATAAGTGATATATAGGTTCCATCGTTATACTCTATAGATTTTAAAGAGTCGTTAATCTTCTCTATTTTCTCTTGAATCTCTTTAGCATGATGCTCAAGTTCAGCCTGAATCATCGCTGTTTTTTGGATAGTTTTTTCTTTAAATAGCTCTTTAAATCGCTTCTCAAACCTCGGCAAGTCATCTTTTTTGAGCTCTGTCAGTTTTGCTCTAAAATCATTTAGCGACTCTAGTGAAGCATCAAACTCTTGAGACTCCACAACAAAAGAGTTTGTATAGAGGTTCATCTGCTGGAGTATTTTCGCTGTACTTGTTTGCACTTTTCGCACTATTTTTTCTATCTCTTTTTGCACAGTAGCATGAAGTTCTCTCTCTTTGGCGGCTATATTTACTAAAGTAAGCTTCTCTTTTATATGCTCACCAAAAAACTTCTGTATCGCCTCTTTTAGAGCTTCTTTGACTTCCTCTTGTTCTAAAAGCTCCCCTACTTCAGCTGAAAAACTCTCTATCTTAGACTCCAGACCTCCTAGAGTTTTACTATATTCCTCTCTCTTTGGCGTAAGCTCTTTTATCTCAAGTGTCACCCTATCAAGGCTCTTTTGAATACTCTCTAAGATATCAGAACTCTTTTGAAGCTCGCTTAGCTCTTCGTTTAACACTTCTATTTTTTTAGCTTGTTCATACCAGTCTATCTCACTAAAACTACCATATTTGAGTATGTCCCTTAAGTCATCGCGCTGAGAGACTAAAAGCTTTGAAGCCTTCTGTGACTCCTCTATTCGCTCATTAAGATACTCTAACTTCTCATCAAAATGCACAAGTTCTTGGTGCATCGCTGCAAGTTTTAAGCTGTTATCCCACCCTAGACTCCATCTCTTTTTATCGTTTATCTCATACCTATCATCTTTTTCATGTCTTGAGTAGTTACTCTTAAACTGCCCATTTTTAGTGAGTGCTTTTTTATACTTTCTAAACTCTGCAATGCTCTCAACACAGGGTATGTCAAAACGCTCCTGCATCATACTTTGAAGTGTTTCAAAAAAGTGTGAGTCAGCTTTTATCTCTACTTTGCTTAGCAGTGAGTTTTTCATACTCTCAAAAAAGCTCTTTTTCTCTCTAAGAGGCACTACTTTTAAGTAAACGAGTTTTCCCCCAAGGTGAGTGGCGTTTACATACTCACTCACCCTATCATAATGCTCTTCATTTACAAGTAAAGAGAGTGAAAAACTATGCATAACCCTCTCTATAGCCCCTTGCCACTCACTATCTTTGACCTCTAGGAGTTCTCCTACAAAGGGAAGTGCGTCAAGCTCTATTCCAAGAGACTCTGCCATAGTGTCACGTATAATGGAGATATGTTTAGGGATGTTTGATCTGTTGTTTTGAAGATAGCTTATCTCACTCTCTATGTGAGCTATTTTCTCTTCGTAGCGTTTTTTTGCGCTCTCGTTAATAATGATTTCGTTTGTATGCTTTGCATTGAGAACTTCGATATTTTCGAACTTCTCACGAGACTCATTTGCGTTTTTCAAAAACCTATGCTCGTTTGAGACTACGGGAAGTTCAAGACTCTTTGCAAGGGAGTTGTACTCCGTGTTTGTATTTTTCTTTTGGGCGAGGAGTTCCCCAGCTCTTTGTATCTGCTCTTCTAAGCTCTTTATCCTATCGCCACCATTTTTTTGGAGTTCTACTCTCAGATCAACTTCAGAGCTGTTTAGCTCTCCTAGTCTCTCATCTGTTTTCATCTTTTTTGAAGACGTTTTTTCAAGCTCTAGTTTCAGCTCTTCTAGTTTCGTTTCCAAGAGCGAAATTTTACGTACTGAAAAGTAACTAGGTAAAGCATCTCGCATCTCTTCTCTTTTATGTTTACTACCAAGAAGTTTTTCATAGACTCTCCCCTCTCTATCGACTGGCATTAACAATTCTATCTGCTCCTTTGCTCGAAGAACAAGATTGTGCGAGTGGTTAAGTTCTGCAAAGTTTTTACACAGCTCATCTATCTTTGTATCTATATCGCTACTCTCAAGCATATGTTCTCTTACAAAGTTTGTTAGATTTCCTATGGCTTTGAGCGATACTGTCTGATAAAAAAGGTTCAGAGCCTGATCGTTTTTGATACCCATAGAGCGTTTAAAATCCTTAGCATAAGCACTAAAACTATCATAAACTTCAGTGTGTTCTTTTGAACGCAGCTCTTTTTTAAGCTGGCGAATATCTTTAAAACCCGACTCTAAAAAATCTTTTTTTATGCTCAAAGCACCCTTTGAGCTTATGAAAAACTTCTGTACCTGCTTGTTTGCAATGAAGAAAAACTGAGCGATACTGTAGCTCTCCTCAAAACCATCATTCTCAAACCTTGCAAGTAAAACACTAAAACTACTCTCATCACGAAGTGCTACCGCCTTAGCGTTTTTAAAGGTCTCATCTTGTGAGGATTTATACTCACCAAGTATGTAAGAACGCAGACTCCGCTCTTTAGACTCTGCACCTGCTGCCTTGTTAAATGTGATCTTTTGATGAGGAACTAGCAAGGTTGTCAGAGCATCAACTATAGTTGATTTTCCACTCCCTATGTCACCTGTTAGGAGTCCGTTTTGTTTATTTAGGGAGAGTTTTACTACCTTTTTATCATAAGTTCCCCAGTTATAGAGCTCAAACTCTTTAAGCCGAAACCCAGTCGTAGTGTCATCATCTGCAAAGTCAAATCTTAACTCCATTTCTCATCCTTATATGCTTTGAGCTTCTCATCAAAATCACTGAGCCACTGAGCATCGACAAAGGCTTTTATAGAGCTTCGTATCTCATACACATTT
The DNA here is from genome assembly GCA_034659455.1 of Campylobacterota bacterium. GTDB lineage: Bacteria > Campylobacterota > Campylobacteria > Campylobacterales > Sulfurimonadaceae > Sulfurimonas. The sequence continues at coordinate 3,444 of JAYEHI010000294.1, forward strand.
TCACTCGTTTTGAGTTTTTTCAAAAAACCTAAATCTTCTACTTTTTTTATGGTTGTATCTATCTCTTTAAGGAGTTTTACCTCATTAAACTTTTGAGGTAAAAAGAGCAATATATTTTGCACTAAATCCTCTTTTGAGATGACAGCCTTACTAGACTCATTTTGCATCTCAAAATCAACCATTCTTTTTCTAAGCAACACACACAGTAGTGATACTTTAAAGCTTAATTCTCTACTCTGTATCAGTTTTGGAAGGGCTTTTGCATCTTCCTCAACTTCGATATTTTTAAGATAAGCGTACCCCTCTTTCTCATCCACTTCTAAAGCAAGTCCTATCACCTCAAAGTAGTCACTGATAACGCCACGACTACTCTCTATGAGTTCAAGCCATGCGGCTTCATTGTCTACCTTATAAAAGAGACCTTTTAGCAGGAGTGCCGTAGCTACTTTCGCATCGTAATTCATCTAATCCCTCACAAATATTATTTTTGGCATAGTTATTTTTTTAGCATCCCCAAACTCATCTTGGAGCGAGACACTCTCTCTTGACTTCTCATCAACAAGAGTGTTCGCAGAGTTTTTTGCTAAGCTGATGTATCCGACAAGTTCTGAGACTCCTTTAGTTATAGGAAACTCCTCTACTACTTGAAGCAGAGTTGCTTGGCTCTTTTTCTGGAGTACTTTTTGAATATTTAGTTTCAGCACCGCTTCATCGACATAAAATATATTGTAAAAACTCTCCATATCTACTTCTACTTCCTCTTCAACAAGCTCTTTTGTAAACTCTTGCTCTATTTTTGGCTCAAAGAGAGACTTGGAAAATATAGAGCTTATGCCTACTTTTGTGCCTCTAAGAGTTATGAAGTTTTTCTGAGTTGGAATCTCCTCTTTTATCTCTATACAGCTCTGCTCTATACTTTGAGTGAGCTCTAAGATGCGTCTGTTTTCCATCCAGACTCTATCGTCCAAAAATCGTCTGAGTTGCTCTATGAGCTTAGAGGAAACGCCATAGACCTTCTCTCCACTCTTTAAAAGTGAGAACTGAAGGTTTGCTAATTTTTTCTCTTCGTCTAGCTCTTTGAGACTCTCTAACGAGTAGAGATTTTCTATGAGCGATGCTAACTTCTCGCTTCGCTCATGATCACTAAGGAGATTCCAAAAAGCATAAAAACTCTTCCCTTGATCACTATCTCGTATCTCATCCTCTATCTCAAATATCGTGCTAAGAACCTCACTCTTCGCCTCACTACTAAGGGCTATTTTCTCCATGGCAGTGGCGTTTAGAGAGCGGAAGTTGTACTCTATTTCGCTGAAGTCATATTTTAGTTTTCGCACCATCTCTTCTATCTGCATGTAGTGCTCTTTTACCCTTGAGCTATCAAAACGGATGTCGCTTCTGTTTTTTATGGCGTCTATCTGTCTGTCAATCTTCCTCTTTTGAGACTCTAGCTCCTCTATTCTCTGCTCATCACTGAGGTTTGTCTCAAACTCCAACTCTTCAAGCAGTTCAAAGATGATGTTAAACTTACTACGACTCCCCACAAACTCCTTTTTCTCCAGAGACTCTATAAACTCTAAAGCTTTTTGAGTATAGGGGGTCAGCTCGTAAATAGCCTCGTCACCAGAGTCGTGATACTTCCTAAGATAAGCATTTTTCTCACTCGTAAACTCATCCAAATACTCTTTAGCCTCTCTAGGATAAGCCCCATCGTAGAGTTGATTGACGTTAAAAAGATAATCATCCAGATGAGAGAGTATTTCAGAGTGAAAAAGAGATGTTTTGGCATTTTTAACAAATGTGAGATAAAAAAAGGAGAGAGT
>JAYEHI010000295.1:0-5247 GCA_034659455.1 Campylobacterota bacterium
ATAAACTACAACTCAAAAGGAGCTATAGCGTGATTAGATTTAGCTATTAAAGTGCTTCAAACTGAAACATTTTAATTAAGTGTTTGGTTTAAGTCTTCTCCTTTAATTATAATAGTTGACTTTTTATTTTAAAGTAAACAATGTTAACATAGATAAACTTAAATATAAACAGTGTTTACTTTATTTTTACGGTAAAATACTTTTATGATAAAAAACGAATACCATCATGGAAACCTCAAAGAAGAGTTTTTAAAAATAGCTTTTGAGTTTATAGCCAAAGAGGATGTAGACAAACTCACACTCAAGATACTCTCAGATGCTACAGGAACAACTAAAACAGCCATATACAAGCACTTCAAGTCAAAAGACGCTCTCATGGAGCAGATGATAAGAGATGGCTTTGATATGTTTGATGAGAGAGTTTCTCCACTTTTACTAGACCAAACTAAACCTCTCTTGGATAGATTTTATCTGAGTGGCAAAGCTTATGTGGCGTTTGCAAGAGAGAACCCGAACCTTTTTAGACTGCTCTTTGGTAAAAAATACGCCCACGTAAGAGATGAGTTGATGAGCATAAAAGACGCTGACTGTAGTGGTTTTGGTGCACTTAAACTCGCCATAGAAGAGGGACATGAGAGTGGCATACTCAAAAAAGAGAGTAGTTATAAACAGACCATAGTTATCTGGTCTGGACTACACGGACTCTCCTCTTTAATCATAGATGGTTTTATGGACGTAGAGGAGCTACACGAAGAGCTCTACGAAGACATGTTCGCAACTCTTCTAGCTGGAGCAGTAGCTAACAAGGTAAAAATCCTCTCTTCTCTTCCTTTTGGAGAGAAGATACTCCAACCGACTGCAACTACTACCAAGTAAAACTAAAGGCTATGAAATTAAATTTATAAAAAGGAAAAGCCATGAATGAAGAGGAAAAACTACTTTTATATATAGAGAAATTAAAACTACTCTCGCTTGAGAAGTTAGAAAATAGAGATATAGATGCCCTTAGAGCACTTAAAGAGTCCCTTCATTTTATTGGAGGGGAGATGAAAGGATATTAAAATGGCAGGAAACCCTGGAATAGCACTCATGCAGATGGAGTCAGCACTCAATAATATGCAAAATACAATGGTAAACGAAGATGGAAGTTTTAATCTTGATGATACTTTTTTTGAGCTCTTTGATGAGTTAATGATAAAGCTCAAAGAGACAAGAGAGATAGCACAAACTATAAGAGAAAAGGAGAATAGATGAAATACTTAATGATGTTACTCATCACACTAGAGCTAGTATATGGAGGAAACTTTACTCTAACCAGTAATGAGCTAAGTGGACAACTAACAAAGAAGCAAGAGTTTAACGGCTTTGGCTGTAGTGGTAAAAATATCTCGCCAGACTTAGCGTGGAGCGACGCGCCTAAGGGCACAAAAAGCTTTGCCATACTCATGTACGATAAAGACGCGCCAACGGGAAGCGGATGGTGGCACTGGATGGCGTTTAACATTCCCGCTTCAACTACTAGCGTCAGCTCAAACGCGAGCAACTCCAAGCTACTTCCAAAAGGTACGGTAGAGGGAACGAACGATTATGGTACAGTTGGATTTGGTGGAGAATGTCCCCCTGAGGGGCATGGGGATCATGCTTATGTTGTAACCGTTCATGCTTTAGATGTTGAGCATCTCGACATAGATGCCACAACAAACCAGTCAGTTATTGGTTATATGATAAACGCTCACACCATCAAAAAGAGTTCTATCGTCTCTTACTACGAAAGATAGCTATTTTTGCTATCTCTCACCTTCCTAGTGGAGTCTCTTTTGGTTGGAGTTTAAAATCTCTTGAGCCTGCGAGGATGTCAACTCTTCAAGCTTTACCTTTTGACAAAGTCCTAAAAAGAGAGCTTCTAACTCTTGCATTTTTATATCTGTACTCTTAACACTTTGAAATGAAGCACTATTTTCATCGCAGAACCTATTAGCACTTGCATCTGCTTCTAGACTTAGACTCTCCTGCTTTTTCCAGTAGTCACATCTATCCTGCTTACTCTGGTTGTTCTCAGCACTACAGGCGATGTTCTTGATGCTCTCAACGCTAAAAGAGCTTATCTTCTCTTTTGATCTCTCATAAAAAGCTACAGCCTTATCTCTGTTCTCTTGTGTATTTATCTCATCTATATACTCAGAACCCATCTTATAAAGCTCACTACTGTTGACATCTTTTGCCATCTCTATAAGTGTTCCCCAAGGGATATCATCTGAACTTTGTGTTAACTTGCTTTCATCTGCATAAAGACTTAAAGTTAAACAAACTACTAGTAATACTTCTCTCATTTTTCATTCCTTTAAAGATAAAATTTAACCTACTCAGCTTTAAAACTCTCTAAGTTTATCCTCGTCTTGAGTATAAACTCTACCATAAGAGACCTCTTTACTTGTATAGGGGATAACAAGATCCATACACTTCATACTTTTCTTGCCATTTATAAAAATTCTATATAAAATCCCTTTTTTTCCTCTGTAACTATTTACTGTTGTTTGGAGTCTTTTAGTATATTTTTTAAACCTTTTAGCCTCTACGACTCTGTTTTTATCTCCAAGAGTAATGACTACTCGTCTATTTTGTAGGTTTGCCTCTTTAGTTTGAGAGTCATAAAGAGGTTTCTCTTCACCAAAACTATTGTAGTACACTTTTGAGTGCTTATACTCTTTATAGTAGAGTGATGATGCTACAGCCGATGCTCTGTGTTTAGAGATGGCTAAGTTTTTTTTATAAGAGCCACCCTTATCAGTGTGGACCTCTATGGTGATACTTCTTTTTTAACTCAAAGGTGTGGATAATAAAAAGTGATTGATACTCTTTTGACATTTTTTAGCGAGAGTTGACGAGCCTGTTTTAAAACAGTTGATAAAGACTCTATTGTTTTTATCATTTTCTATGAAGTTTTCTTCTATAAAATCTGTTTTAGTAACTACTACCTCTTTTGGCTCCGCTTTTACAACAACCGGTAGCTCTTCTTTTACTTGAACTACTTCTGGCTTAGCAGATGAACATCCTAAAAGAAGAAGGAGTGCTACTCCTATAAACAGATGATAAAAATATGACTTCATTATTCTCTTCTTTTTTTAAATCTAACAGCATTACTTAAAGGATTTACTATCAAGTTTTTTTGATACTCTATCATCTTCTTAAAAGGTCTTAAGAATCCATCTAAGGACTCTTGAGTAATCTTCTCTATGCCATATTTATTTAGTAGCTCTAAAACTACTAGCACTGATTCCATAGTAGAGAGGTACGCCTCTTCTGGCTGTATCTTTATCTCATACTCAGAGATTCTATCAGTGGAGAAACTCATATGTTTGAGAAGTTTTAGATTTGTACTTTGAGTAAATATCTTTTTTGTACATGCCCATGTAGAGTCTATGATAAAGATGGCAAGAGGTTTCTCTGATTTTTGAGGATTTTTATGGCTTAGATTGAGAGCTTCATCACTTGGAAAAAGGATGTAACTATCATGAGTGGCTACTATCTCGTTTATTCGCTTATGCTTAGAGAAATCTATACCAACGAAGAGTTCTGAGTTTGTAAGGCTCTTGTGAGTAAAGCGTCCCGTATTGTTTTTGACTTTCTTAAACTCTTTTGGGTGCATAAGTACTACAAACTTAGTCTGAGTATCTATATGCTCAAAATACTCGCACATACAAGAGCTTGTAGGTCTATAACACTCATAACACTTCTCTCTATCACCATAATATGTTTTCATAAAACGAATTGTACACTAAAAAGCTAGATGCTCAGTTTTCATTTAATATCTTTATACTAAAATACTTTTATGAATAAAGAAAATTACGACCTTATCGTTATAGGGAGTGGTGCTGCTGGTATCATCTCTGCCATAGTTGCAGCTAGAGTAGGTAAAAATGTACTTCTTCTTGAGAAACTCTCAAATATCGCCTCAAAACTCAAAGCTACTGGTGGAGGAAGATGTAATCTTACTAACACTCTGACTAATGAAGAGTTTATGGCTCGTTTTGGTCGTGATGGGCGTTTTATGCAAGATGCACTTGGTATGTTTAACAACAAAGAACTTGTAAAATTTATGGATGAGATAGGTGTTGAGACTCATGCTCCCGATGGGTTTCGCATCTTTCCAACATCACACTCCTCCGTTACCATCATAAAAGCTTTAGAAGCAGAGATGTTACGAGTTGGCGTAACGCTTGTTTGTGGAGAGAGAGCTGAGCGTCTGCTTTTGACCGCAAACAGTATAAGTGGCGTTAAAACACAAAAGAGTAGTTACTTCGCTTCTAATGTTATAGTAGCTACAGGTGGGCTTGGATATCCTGTTTTGGGTGCTGAGGGAGATGGTTACTCTCTAGCTGAAGAGTTAGGTCACAAAGTCACAGAACTCTCTCCAGCCATGATGCCTCTTAAAACTAAAGAGACTTGGGTGAGTGAATGTCGCGCTGATACTATAGCAAAAGTTGAACTTCGAGTTGATCTGAAAAAACATAAAAAACTCCGTGCAAAAGGTGACCTCATCTTTACTAAAAGCGGTATCCGTGGTCCTGTTGTTTTAGACTTTGCGAGAGAGGTCACACCTCTTTTGAAGAAGTATGGTGAGGTGCCTCTTCTGCTCAACCTCACAAAAGGGATGAATGAAGAGCAGATAACAAAACAGCTCAAAACTAAAGCACAAGAGAATCCAGAGTTAAATATAGTAGAAGTCACCTCTACCCTACTTCCACCAGCACTGAGTTTAGAACTCTGCAGACTAGCCCAAGTAGACCTAAACGCCACTTATGCAAAAGTCTCTGGCAAAACAAGAGCAAAACTAATAAGCCTTTTAGCATGGACACCCCTTACTGTAACGGGGCACGATGGTTTTAGAATGGCAATGATAACTCGTGGTGGTGTCAGTCTCAAAGAGATAGATCCAAAAACTATGCAGAGCAGAATCGTCAATGGACTCTACTTTTGTGGAGAGATTATGAACCTTGATGGTCCCTGTGGTGGATACAACCTTCAATGGAGCTTTGCTAGTGGCTTTCTTGCCGGACAACTTAAGAATGCTCTTAAATAAAAAATAGTAACATAGTAAATATTTATATAAAAGGATTTTTTTATGAGTCACTCTCAAAAATATGACAACTTAAAAGCGGAACTACCAAAGCTACCAGAAGTATTGGCAAATACCATTCAGTCAGAGTGTCTCGAAATCCGTAGCCTTCAAAAAGATTGTCCTAAGTA
>JAYEHI010000296.1:0-21783 GCA_034659455.1 Campylobacterota bacterium
GTGGAGAGGGTGCAAACTATAAAAATATTAAGGTTAATGCTACTACTGCCTATATTACATTCGAAAACTCATCAAATTTAGAGGTTATTGATCTTTCAGAAAAAGAGAATCCTCAACTTTTAACACTTACAAATATTACAAATGGAAACATTAACGATATTGATATAAAAGCTGGTTTTTCAGATCTCAATACAGACCATATGCTCACATACCTTTACCTTGCTACAAATAGTGGTCTTTTTGTATTTAATGTAACAGACCCATCTAATATAAGTGAGACTCTGGTATACGAGAGTGGTTTACCTTTTGATAAAGCAACAGTTATAACGCCCTATGTCTACACTATATCAGGAGGTGATACTTTCTCCATCCTTTATGCCAAAAAAGCGACTTCTTCTCCAAAAATTAGAAGTGAGTTTGAGGTAGCCAATATCACAGATATGAAAATAAATCAAAACTTTGCGTACCTTATTTCTTATCACTCTCAACTCCAAGGGAGTTATCTCTCCGTTTTAGATATAGAGGACCAGACTGCTCCATCACCTATAGAAATTGGACTTTTTAAGGCAAAGGATATTAGCGTAAGTGATGGTTTGGGATACATAATCATTGACAATACTACTCTCTCTACATATGATATGTCAAAAGATTATCCCGATACTAAAAAAAGTGCTAAAACACTCTCTTACTCTACAGAGATAGGTGGTTATATCTCAAAACATAGAGCAGATGATATTGATACATTTTACATAGAAAATTCAACAAAAGCACTCTACAACTTTACAGCAGAGAGCTCTCTGATTTTAAGATTTAATATTTTTAGTTACAACTCTGATAGTTCAATAGGAACATTTGACATCACTCAAAATAGTAACTCCTCCTCTCTCGCTTTAAATGCAGGTGAGTACTATCTACAGATAAGCTCACTAAATGAAGTAGTAGGAGAGTATATGTTTACTCTATCAAGGGAGAATGATGACTATGCAGACACCTTTAGCGATGCTACTACTATATCTTTAGGAGTCTCTTATGATGCTAATATTACGACTGGAGATAGAGATATTATACAAATAGTCTTAAAAGATAGAGGTAGTTTTACTTTTACTACAGATAAGAATATAAGCTCTTCTCTCTACTATGGTGATGGCTCCACTCTTATAGCTACGGATACAAATGCCACTTTGTCTACAACTCTAAATCCTGGCACTTATTTTGTTGCGATGAGCTCAAACACTCCTACTCAAATACTTTACACTTTTAAAGCAGACTTTTCTAGTGATGATAAGTTAGCTTTACCAAATGGCATGGATGGTATTAGTGCATATAATGCTCTACACATACTTCGTGGAGATAGATATACTTATATAATTGAGAATGATGAAACTCTCTCAATTTACAATCACCTTTTACAAAAACTTGAAGATGAGAAAATAGAAGATATCAACAATAATATTGATTTTAAACACTACTGTGGAGAACCTTTTATTGCAGACGATAAGATTTTTATAAATCCGACAAAAATTATTGAAAATGGGACATATGGCTGTGGACAGGGGTTTGTAAGTATTGATATTGAAAATATCGATATAGGTGATAATAACTTTCAAGCCAATAGCTACTCCTCTTTTAGGGGCTTTATGCGAGAGGGACCAAGCTCTATAGATATAACGGACAATACGGTCGTGCAGGTAGACAATAGCTACAGCTATCATTTCTCTGCACTCAACTCTGAAATATATAAGGCTAAGTATACTCTTATCTCTGATGAATACACTCGCCCTTATGGTATTTTTAGTGCGACTTCAAATATAGAAGATATTAGGGGAGTTGAGAATGATGGGAACTTTGACTTTATCGCTATTAATGATACTTTAACTCTTTATGAAACTAACCCTGATTATACTACTATAAATAATGCTGGAACTCCAACAGATCCTAGGGATGATTACAAAGAGGTGCAACCAGTTATTACTCAGGAGTACTCACTAACTCCATTTGAAGGTGCCATTACGGATATGAAGATAGATAGGGAACTCCAACTTATATATATTACAAATGAGAACTCTCAAAATCTTAAGCTTATATCATATAACAAAGATAATCTTTTACTCTCTACTCAGACAGATATAAATATGAGTGCTACTCCAAATGGCATGTACTTTTATGATAGTAAAATCTATATCACATTTGAAGAGTTTGGGCTTATGGTATATAAGCTTCCCCTAACTTCAACATCTCAGCCTGTTGAAATTTTGGATAATGTTGGCGCGAAAATCTCAAACCCCTTCACATATGATGGTTCAACATTTAACTATGTATCCCTTAACCAACCACAGGTTTTCTTTTTAGATAAATCTTTTGTAGATGGGACTACTCCAGGTACCTATGCCCTCTCTTCTTCAGGTTCAGCTAAAGAAGGTGGTGGAGTTGAGGGCTGTTTTATCGCCACAGCAGCTTATGGTAACTATTTTCAAAAGCATGTTAAAGTTCTAAGGGATTTTAGAGATAACTATCTTCTAACGAATGAACTAGGTAGGGAGTTTGTTAAGTTTTACTACACTCACTCGCCAGCCATAGCATCAGACATGGCTGATTCCCCTAATGCTAAAGCTGTAGTTAGAGCTATGCTAATGCCTATAGTTTACACTATAAAGTATCCTTCTATTCTCTTGATGTTTTTAATGCTAATTATTTCTGGTATCTTCATCAGAAAGTATTTTCACAAAAAGGAGGTAGTCCTATCATGAAAAATTTTAATGCCATACTCCTAATGCCCCTAGTTGCTCTCTTAGTTTTAGCTATCAGTGCCTGTAATGGTGAACAGGACAAATCTCTAGAAAAGTCATCACCTAGACTTGCTCCTTTTGTCAGTAATATAGATGTTAACAATTCAACTATAAGTGGTGTTAGCTTGGGTGTCATAGAGGTTATTTCAATAGGAAGCTCTAATATAAACTCCTTTAGATTAGAAGGAAAAGGCTTTTCGAACTTTAGCATCAGTAATAGTGGTGAAATTTTAACAACTCCCGAGACTATACTAGACTGCATAGCTACACCACTCTACAACCTACAAGTAATTGCTCGTAATACTTATGGTGACAGTCAGCCTATGGATGTCATGATACAAGTGAACTGTATGGATGTTCCTGTCATAAGACCTATTAGCAAAGAAATTGACTCAACAACAACAGGTTACATAGGAGAGTTTCTTTTTAGTAGAACGGGCATCTCAGATGTTCCCTATTCAGATATTAAATATATAGAGATTAAGGGAGAAAGTAGTGAAAATTTCAATCTCTCAAATATACCGGCTATTTATTTAGACATCCCATATGGTTATGGAGCAAATGATAAATATGAGTACTTAGTAAGAGTTGTCAATCAAAATGATAAGGTTGGTCCTTATGTATCTATGAATATCTATGTAGATGTTCTAGAGTAGGTATGTAGTCTGGTACTTATGATGGCTACACAGATAACCACTACGAAGTAAGTTACTATGGTTATGTTCAGAATAAAATTATGAATTATTGTTTAGCAGGACTATTAACTATGAGAGTGTCATGTCAAAGCACACCCCTCATACTTTTTAGATTGTGGTAGAATTAGTGAATCTAAAATTATTACTCTAGCTTGAGACTAGTTTTTCAGGATTGGTTATTTATCTATCCAAAAAGTTTACCAAAGAAGCCAAGTAGCCCTTTGAGTTTTTTATTGAAAATAGCTTCTACAAATTCTGCATAATCATGATAGCCATCATTATGTAGTTTGAGTTCAAGAAATTGTTCAGCTTCTTTTTGGCTTTTTGTCTCCTCTAGGTGTAAAAGTTTTTTATATATAGTTTCTACTTCTTCGAGAGCTTTTTTAGGAACAGGAAATCTTTTTGAGCGAAAACCTCTAAGGTTTTTTGTTTTATCAAAAAGTGGTTCGTACTCTGAATATACCCAGTAGTATTTTCCATCTTTTCTTTTATTCTGCACTATGGCTTTGTAAGGTTTTCCTGTTTTTAGATTATCCCATAGAAGTTTGTAGACTGTCTTTGGCATATCTATGTGTCGTAAGATATTGTGTGGAGAACCTACTAATTCGGCTTCGCTATACCCAGATAGTTCAACGAAATTTTCATTTGCATAGGTTATGACACCTTGCGTATCGGTTTCAGACAATAACTCTTTTTTTGAGTCAACTTTTACTTCTATATCTAAAGGGCGTAATCCCATGGTGATGTTCCTTAATCTAATAAATTTGTAATAATTATATATAGAAATTTTTATATTAAATTTTAAATATAAATTAGTATATATTATTAAATAATATTTAAAATATAATATTTTGTAATAATATATTTTAAAAGGCTATCGAGTGCCGCTGGCGTTTAACAAAATAGGAACACTCGGAGTATCCAGCACTTTGTGCCATCTCAACTATTTTATCATTATAAAGAGAAATCTGCTCTGGCTTATGTGCATCAGAAGCGAAAGTGATAGGAATATTAAGCTCAAAAGCTCTTTGAAGAAGTGTTTTTGAAGGGTAGGCTTCCCCAATCTCTTTTCTATAACCAGCTACATTTAACTCTAAAATCATTTCTGATTTTTTGATAGCTTGAAGTGCTGTCTCCGCCATCTTCAAGATATCGCCTTTAGGCATAAATTTAAATACTTTTATAAGGTCAAAATGTCCCACGATATCAAAGAGTTTTGATTTTGCCATCTCTTCTATAGTGTCAAAATACTTTTGCCAAATTTCATCTATATCTTGCTCTTCCCACTTACCTATAAACTCAGGGTTGTCAAATCCCCAGCCCTCTAAAAAATGAACTGAACCTATGAGGTAGTCTACATCGGCATTTAAAACTCTCTCGTCCATATGCCCCTTGAGATAGTCGACCTCATAACCAAGTAGAATCTCTATCTTGTCTTTGTACTTCTCTTTGGCATTTAGGACATCCTCTTCATACTGTTTCATTTGTGCAAATTTCATACGGTATTTTGGGTCAAAATCCATAGGTGCATGGTCTGAGAAACCGAAGAATTTTGTAGAGTGTGTTATAGCAGCTAAAGCGTACTCGTCTATCGTCCCCTCTGCATGGTTGCAAAGTGGGGTGTGGTTATGTAAATCGACTACCATTTATGTCACCTATTTATACTTTTTATGCTATTATAGTGACAATTAATAAATTTGACCAATTATGATAATGGAGAAGTTTTATGACACAAGAGGAACTTGATGCTTTAATGAGTGGTGCCGCGGATGGGCTAGATATGCTTGAGGATGAGACTACAGAAGTCTCAGACGAGCAAGAAGCTACCGCTTTAGAGATAGAAAAGAGCGTAGAAGAAAAAGAGTCTCAAGACGATGGTAGTCCTGAGGGCTACTCCGAAGATACAGCTCATCACTGGCCACTTCCAGCTACGGATGAAAACAAGATGGTTCACCAACTCGACGACGTTACAAAAGAGTCTGAAGAGAAAGCGAGTGAAATTTTCGACATTATTGAGAATATTAGTGGTGAGATGATGGAGAAAGAGGAAAATGTTCAAAAAAGCATTGACGTTTTCACTGCAAACATAGAGCTCTTCACAACCTTAACGACAAAGTTTCCCGATGTAGAGGCTTTTAAAAGTTCACTAGCTCAAAATGAAGACGCTTTAGCAGGTGCGAATGATACACTGGAGATGCTTCAAACAAGTGGTGACTCTATCATGAGTGTTATGGACATTATGCAGTATCAGGATATCCATCGTCAAAAAATAGAACGAGTTATAAATGTAATGCGGGCACTCTCTAAATATATGAACACTCTATTTGAAGGCAAGATAGATGATGAAAAACGTGTTTCATCGGCACAGCATATCGTTGGAGATACGCATAACGATACAGCTTCCACAGATGACATTGAAGCACTCTTAGCACAGTTTGGACAGTAGTTTAAATTCTTAATCAAGCTACCAACTCTTCTTTGGTAGAATTCCTAAAAATATATTAGCCATAAGTTCATAATACTTATGGTGTCATAATGAGAAATAATGAAAAAAGTAGAACTACTCTCTCCCGCAGGAACCTTGGAAAAACTAAAAATCGCTTTTGACTTTGGTGCAGATGCCGTTTATGGTGGTGTTTCACACTTTTCACTCCGTATTCGCTCTGGTAAAGAGTTCAGTATGGAAGATTTTGCAGAAGGTATAGAGTATGCACATGCTCGTGGTAAAAAAGTTTATGCAACCATAAATGGTTTTCCATTTAACTCACAACTATCACTCCTTAAAAAACATATAGTAGCGATGGGTGAACTCAAGCCTGATGCTTTCATAGTCGCAACTCCTGGCGTTTTAAAGCTCTGTCATGAGTTGGTTCCAAATATGCCACTTCACCTCTCGACTCAAGCTAATGTTATGAATGTACTTGATGCACAGATATATCATGAGATGGGTGCGACTCGTATCATTACAGCTCGTGAGATAAGCCTTAAAGATTTAGTGGCCATCAAAAAAGAGTTGCCTGATTTAGAACTCGAAGTATTTGTACATGGGAGTATGTGTTTTGCCTATAGTGGGCGTTGTCTTATCTCTACACTTCAGTCAGGTCGCGTTCCAAATCGTGGAAGTTGTGCGAATGATTGTAGATTTGAGTATGAGATGTACGCTGCCAATCCTGAGACGGGAACACTCTTTCGCCTAGAAGAGGAGGAGGGTGTTGGAACATACATCATGAACGCCAAAGATCTTAACCTCGCTTCACATATGAAAGAGATACTTGATAGCGGAGTTGTTGATAGTGTAAAGATTGAGGGTCGTACAAAAACGGCAAACTATGCTGCAACAACCGCTAAAGCGTATAGAATGGCTATAGATGATTACTACAGTGGCGAGTTTAATCATGAACGCTACCAGTATGAGCTTCAATCTCTTCAAAACAGAGGCTATACGGATGCTTATCTCGTTTCTCGTCCATTTGAGCGTAACGATACTCAGAGTTTAGACTTTAGTATGCAACTAGGAACGCATCAGGTAAGTGGTGTTGTGAATGAAGCAGGCAGTCACTTTTTATGTAAGTTTAAAACTATGCCAGGCGATGAGATGGAGGTTGTGTTTCCACTCGGTAGTGAGGTAGAGAGTGTAGATAATGAAATAGGTGCTACTTACGAGAAAGATGGAAAATTTTACATTAAGTTTAAAGAGCTCAAAACTAATAAGGGTAAAACTTATGAAGCGATTCATAGTGGAAACACAAACGAGATTATCCTTCCGACTCAGTTCCCTGCTTTTACATTTTTTAGAGTCCCTTCGGACTTAAATATGGGAACAAATCCAAATTAGAAAGCGCTATAATAATAGATATAAAAATTAGTTAGGAATATATATGAAATTTGTTTCGATAGTACTAGGCTCAAAAAGTGATTATGAGATAATGAGGTCTTGTGCAGATACATTTGAAGCCTTTGGTATTAACTATGAGATGATTGTATCATCAGCCCATCGTGCTCCAGAGAGAACCGCTCGTTATATAGCTGAGGCTGAAGAAAAAGGTGCTCAGTGTTTTATAGCGGCAGCTGGAATGGCAGCTCACTTAGCTGGCGTTTTATCTTCTAAAACTATCAAGCCAATCATCGGTGTTCCGATGTCTGCTTCAGCACTAAGTGGAATAGATGCTCTTCTTTCAACGGTACAGATGCCAGCTGGAATGCCAGTTGCTACAGTGGCAATAGGAAAAGCCGGTGCGATTAACTCTGCTTTTTTAGCGATGCAGATATTAGCTCTTGATAATGAAGAGTTACGAATCAAACTTCTAGAAGATAGAATAGCAAAAGCTAAAAAGGTTGAGATGGACTCTTTAGAGATAGAGACCATAATAGCTTAGAGTTTTTAAAAAAATCAGGGGTAACATATGCAGTGGATGAGTGATGAAGAGTATTGTAGTTTAACTGGATTGGATATATCTTCGGTTGAAGATTTGATAGAGCACGGAAAACTAACGGTAAAGATAGAAAGTGGTATTAGATATATCGACCCATCCAAAGGGACTAGGGAAGTTGTCGTTCCCGCTAAGCTAGCAGAGTTATCGGAGCGAAACACTCAAGAGATGGTAGTGCAACCAGAGTTTGTAGAAAAAACCATAGGGACTATCATAAATCTCCACGAGAAAGTCCTCGATGCGAAAGATGAAACTATAGAAGCGGTAAAGGTTGAAAACGAGTTTCTTCGTGAAGCACTTCGATCGCTACAAGAGCTCTATGATGAAGATAGAAAAACCATTCATACCCTTCAAGAGCAACTCAAGCTTTCACAACAAGAAGTAGAGTTTATGCGTAGAAAATACAAACTCATGTGGAATAAAGCCATAGACGATCACACTTCTTAAGATTGAGACATAGATGTTAATAGATAAAGAGTGTGTCTCATGCATAATCAACCAGAGTCTCAAAGTCTCAAACGCTATCAATGCTTCAGATAACCTAACTCATGAACTAAGTGCAACAGTTGAAGATATGAGTAAAACCTTCTCTTATGAAAATACACCCCCTGAAATTGCTGCTGATGTTTATGAGAAGATGGCGTTTATAGCTAACAAAGCCGACCTCTACGATGAGGTCAAAGCACTCTCAACCCAAAAAGCACTCTCCTTTGTTCCTCTTTTAAAAGAGAGACTAAAAAATAGTGAGGATAAGCTTCTCACAGCTACAAAAATAGCAGTGGCGGGAAATGTGATAGATCTCGCGGCAGCGGTGGAGTTTGACTTAGAAGAAGAACTCCATAACGTTTTTGACACAGAGTTTGCACATAATGACTTTGCAAAGATGAAAGAAGAACTTTCAAACGCGAGTAATGTACTTGTGATAGGTGATAATGTAGGTGAGCATATCTTTGACCATCTCTTTATTGAGATACTGGGAGAGCTCTATCCAAACACCACTTACTCCTATATGGTGAGAGGAAATCCAATCATCAATGATGTAACGCTAAAAGAGGCACAAGAAGCAGGTTTTGATATACTCTGTAATCTTGTAGATAGTGGTGTTAATACTCCTGGATTTGCATACACAAGGGCAAACAGAGAGTCTCAAATACTTTTTGATAGTGCAGATGTAGTTATCTCTAAGGGAATGGGGAACTACGAGTGTATGAGTGATTCTCATAGAGAAAATATTTTCTTTTTACTCAAAGTAAAATGCAATGTAGTGGCTTCTTCTCTAGGCAAAGAAGTGGGTGATATCATCTGTAAAGAAAAAGCGAGCTAATGAAGTTTTTTTTAGTTTTCATACTCTTTTTTTTGAGTGGTGTTTTATCTGCTAAGGAGAGTGGATTTTCTCTCTCAGCAGCTCTTGTTGGGATGAGTATGGATTATCGTGAGTATGATGATAGTGACTATATCTTAGATAGTGAAGAGTCAAATTTTGGCGAGATGACAGGAGGCGACTTTACATTTGTTTATACAGAAGCTTTAGTATCAGATAATTATATGGAACTTAGTGCTAATTTAGGACTTATTGCTGGAGAGACAGAGTATGTAGGCTCATATATAGACTCTGAATTAGGTTATGGTAGTGTAGTTGAGAGAACAAAAAATATAATATTTGATAGCAGTGTGGAGTATGAATTTAATCAAGTCTTTGAGAATGGTGTAGAGTTAAGTTATGGGATAGGCTTGGGGTACCGCTCATGGAGACGTGAACTCAGTCCTTCTCAGATAGAAGTTTATACTTGGTATTCACTGCGTCAAAAAACTGCTATCTCATATAGTTTGAAAAACTTTAGCTTTGGGGCAGGTTTTGAATATCAGCATGGTGTGAATCCTACGATGACAATTTTAGCCGATTATGAAAATCCAGATACTACAGTTAATCTGCGCTCTGCAAATATTGTCGAGCTTACTTTACCTATGTATGTGACACTGAACGAAAAACTAGAGCTCTTTGTAGAGTATATCTATCAGCATCAAACAATAGAGAAGTCCAATATGGCTCCATATGTTTTTAATGGAATGCCGACAAGAGTATATGAGCCAAGAAGTACGGCGTATAACCAGTATACAAAGTTTGGAGCGGTATTTAAGTTCTAGATATCCTCTGATGAGCTATAATTGCAAAATTAATTTAAAAAGAGAGACTTATGATAACTTTTAGTGCGATGCTGTTAAAACTACAAGAGTTTTGGATGAATGAGGGGTGTAATATAGTACAGCCTTATGACATTCCGTCTGGGGCT
The DNA here is from genome assembly GCA_034659455.1 of Campylobacterota bacterium. Lineage (GTDB taxonomy): Bacteria > Campylobacterota > Campylobacteria > Campylobacterales > Sulfurimonadaceae > Sulfurimonas. The sequence continues at coordinate 10,203 of JAYEHI010000296.1, forward strand.
GGAACATTTCACCCCGCAACATTTTTACGTTCACTTGACTCAACTCCTTGGTCTACCGCTTATGTAGCACCATCTCGTCGTCCAACTGATGGGCGTTACGGGGAGAATCCTAACCGTTTAGGTTCTTACTATCAGTTTCAAGCACTTATAAAACCGAGTCCAGATAATATTCAAGAGCTTTATCTTAAGTCTTTAGAGCACTTAGGTCTTGATGTTTCAAAACATGATATTCGCTTTATTGAAGACAACTGGGAGTCTCCAACACTTGGTGCCTGGGGTCTTGGTTGGGAAGTGTGGCTTAATGGTATGGAAGTTACTCAGTTTACCTATTTTCAGCAAGTAGGTGGGATAGAGTGTAATCCTGTAGCTGTAGAGATTACTTATGGAACTGAGCGTTTAGCTATGTACCTTCAAGGCGTTGACACTATTTTTGATATCGTCTGGAATGAGGACAAAAATGGAAACAAAACTTACTATAGAGATATCCATAAAGAGAGTGAAATAGAGTTCTCAAAGTACAACTTCGAAGTAGCTGATACTGATATGCTTTTTGCAGAGTTTGAAGCCAAAAGCGAAGAGTGCTTGAAAACTCTTGAAGCTGGACTTCCTCTCCCCGCTTATGATCTATGTATGATGGTTTCCAATGTTTTCAATGTACTTGACGCAAGAAAAGCTATCAGCCAGACTGAGCGCCAGAACTATATGCTCAAAATCCGTGAACTCTCTAAAGGGTGTGCAGAGCTCTATAAGGCGCAAGAAGAAGAGAGAGTAAAAAGGGTAAACGCCTAAGCTAAACGCCAGTTTGGAAAATAGTATGGCAATTTGTCATACTTTAAATAAGTTTTTTGATTTGTTGTTATAATTAATTTGTCGCCACCAAAAGGTGGGACAAAAAATCAACATGAGGAGTTAAGATGCAAGAACATCTTAATATCGCTCTGAAAATTCTTACTATAATATATGTTATGGTAAAAATCATAGAGGCGATAAATTAGAGAGGTTACAGCCTCTCTAACTCTGAATGTTGATTATAACACAAAAAAGGAAAATCATGGAAAATCTATCCGACACACTATTAACAGTTATTATCGTAGTTATGACTCTTATGATAGGAAATATGCACTTAAGAGTTAGAGATTTAGAGAAGAAACTCGGTAAATAAATCATGAAACTTACAAAAGAGCAAACAACAAAATTTGATAAACTTGGGATTAGTTCCTACTCACAACTTGCTCTTTTGATTCCCAACTCATATGAAGACTATAGACTTCACGACAAACTCAATCCTCATACTTTTCAACTCATAGATGCAACAGTTGAATCAGTTTTTCGTGCTCCAAATACAATTCAAATTACTTTTTTTGCTCATAACTTTGGGCATAGCGTAAGTGGTGTTTTATTTCGTCCCAAGCCCTATATGATGCATCAGTTTAGTGTAGGGAGTCGTGACTACTACTACGGGCTCATAGAGTGCAAGCAGGGACAGTGTAGCATGAGTATGCCAAAAAAAGTAACAAATATAGGCTCAATAGTTCCAAAATACAAATGTGGACTTCGCAGTGACGTGATGTGGCGTTTTGTGCAAAAAGAATTAAGCATTGAGAAATTGCAAGAGGAGGGGATACCCGAGGAGATAGCGCAAGAGGTCTTGAAGCTACACTTCGCAACATCTCAAACAGTAGAGAGTGGTGAGATGAGTGAAAAGGCTACTGATGCACTCAAGTATATTGAACTCTACTCCTATATGAAACTACTCGCTTCTAAACGTCGCTACTTTGAGCCATTAGTGACTCTAAACGCCAATTATCGAGAGTGGAGTGAAACTCTCCCTTTTGAACTCACAAAAGAGCAGCTATTAGCTATAGAAGATATACAAAGCGACTTCTCCAAATCAACAGCATCTAAGAGAATGGTAGTCGGTGATGTAGGAAGTGGAAAGACTATGGTCATATTAGCAGCTGCTTTTATGATGCTTCCTAATCGCTCAGTACTAATGGCACCGACAACTATACTTGCAAATCAACTCTTTGAAGAGGCACAAAAGTTCCTACCAAATGTAAAAATAGTAATAGTAACGAATAAAAGCAAAAAAGTTGATTTAGGTGAGTATGACTTTATAATAGGGACTCATGCTCTGCTTTATCGAGAGTTGCCAAATGCAGCTCTTGTTATGGTGGATGAACAGCATCGTTTTGGAACCTTGCAGAGAAATAGTTTGGAAAAGCTTGTGAGCGAGGGAGCGAAGAAGCCTCACTATCTTCAGTTCTCCGCTACTCCTATTCCTAGAACGCAAGCGATGATAGAGTCTGCACATATAGACGTAAGTCTCATAACCTCTACACCTTTTACAAAAGATATAGACTCTAAGGTTATTCATAAGAGTGATTTTAAAGATTTACTTGCAAATATTAAAACAGAGATAGCAAAGAATAATCAAGTCTTGATAGTTTATCCGCTAGTGCAAGAGAGTGAGACGATAGAGTACCAGAGTATAGAAGAGGCTCGTGGCTACTGGGAGAAGAACTTTGATGGTGTTTACGTAACTCATGGAAAAGATAAAGAGAAAGAACAGGTTCTCCTCGACTTCAGAGATGAAGGAAACATTTTGATAAGCACAACTGTCGTAGAGGTAGGAATATCACTTCCAAGACTAACTACGGTGGTGATAGTAGGAGCAGAGCGCTTAGGACTCTCAACTCTTCATCAACTAAGGGGTAGGGTAAGCAGAACAGGTCTGAAGGGCTACTGCTATCTCTACACCAACCAAGACAAATCATCGCGTTTAGATTCGTTTGTAGAGACTAGCAGTGGATTTGATATCGCTAATTTAGACTTGAAGTATAGAAAAAGTGGAGACCTACTCAAAGGAACACTTCAGAGTGGTAATCAGTTTAAGTGGTTTGATTTTGGAGAGGATGAAGAGATAGTAAAAATGGTTAGAGAGGATTTAGCTGTTAGTTCCGATGCAGAGCATCGAAACTAGAGAGGTGGCTTAGTAAAGACCAAACTTCGCATCGTTTCTTTTGTAAAGAACGCGAGTTTTGCCATCATGGTCTAAGAAAATTTCGAACATTTTGTCGCTCTCTTTGAGGTCATTTAAAACATCTTCCACTTCACGAGGTTTGTAAAGATCAAGCTCGACTGGAACTATTTCATCTTCTTGTGCTTGGGCACTCTCTTTTACGTCTACAGTTTCAGCTTTAGCTTCGTTTAGACCTACTTTATGGTGTGAAGTGTCACGGTCGTGCATACGACGCATCGCTTTTTGAGCACGTGAAATAGCTAAGTCGATAGCTGCATATAGGTCATCATCATTTTGTTTGATAACTATGGAGTTTTTATGCGCAAGATTTATAACAAACTCAACTACTGAGTGCTCTTTGCCTTTTTTAGTTTGAGCGGATGCCACAACATTTACTGAAATGATATCCATGTGAAATTTGCTAAGTGTTTCTATTGATGTCGTCATATGAGCTTTGATAGCATCTGTGAGTTCTAACTGTCTACCAGTGAGTGAAATATTCATAATATAATCCTTTTAATTCGTAAGTATATTGATTATATCATTAAAAGGTTAAGGTTTGATATTTTCAATATATCTTTTGTAAAATCTTATATCTTCACTTGTATTTGTCTTACTTTTGTCTATAGAAACAGTTATGTTGAGAACCGCAGCACTGTGGATAAGCGCATCGTCCGTTTTAGTTGTGAAGACAGAACCAGCTCCGGTGCAAGTGCCAGTTTCTGTTACATATTTTATATCAATGTCAATATCATAAAAGTCATCTTGCCCTGTAATATTAAAATCATCTTGGCTACAAGGAGTATTTCCGATTTTATACATGGCATACTCTCTTGCTGAATCTGCTAGTATTTCTACTTGTTCATAAAGGTACATATCTAGGTTTCGCTTTGTCGTAAGTGCAGTCATGCTCATGGAGAGTGCCATAATGGTACCAATAATGACTATAACAGCGATAGCCATAATCATCGCCATAGCATTTTTACTTTGGTGTTTTATAGTATAGTTTTCTCTTTGCATGTACCAAAGTCTCCTTCATCCAAATCTTTTAGTTTTTCATTTATTGAGCAGACTTTAATTGTCATAACACTTTTAATCTGTTTTTTCTTAAAGTCTGATATTTCTTCCATTATAAGTTGCTTAATGTTCGCATCTGTATAGTCTTCACCTTCCCAGGGCTGATAGTCTGAATAAAACCATAGTTCTTGGTGTGCTTCATCGAAGACGATAGCATTGGCAGTCCAAGAGAGCTGATAGCTATTGAGTAAGCTATTGTTTAAGTTTAATGTACTAAAGTCACTTCCAGCAACGTCACTTGCATACTCTTCTAGATTTGTTCCCGCTTTAATTGGTTTCATTGAGTTGTTGAAATCTGTGATGGCTGCACCATCCCATCCCCAACTATCTCTAGAAGAGTCACTACCTATGAGGTATATAGCCGCATCTGATAAAGAGGAGTTTGTATGTGAAAGAGTAGAAATTAGATTGTCAAGTTGAGTAGTATTTGTCTCTGGGGAGTAGAGCTCAGTATCAGAGTGTTCTTTAGAATATATACCACTCCATGCTTCATCTCTAAGCCCCTCAGAATTATAACTGACCCACTCAAGCACGTCATAACCACTACTTGTAAATCCCTCTAGTAGTTCAAACTTAGTAAAGTCGGTGGATTCTCTTACTATGACTGAACTTTTTATTCTATACTGCAGACGTTTAGCGATAAACTCGACAGCAGTAGAGCTCTGATTTTGAAATTTGTTATGTATTTGCGTTGAGATAAAGTTACCGTAGGCTTGTGCTAAGAACTCGGTACCAAACTTCCCTATAATTCCCATGATAACGATAACAAATATAAGCTCTATCATGGTAAAGGCATTTCTATTTTTCATAATGATTCCTAGTAATTGAACTTATATGCAGAAAAACTAGCAAGTAACTCATCATCTTCTGTAAATATTTGAGTAGTCACTTTTTTGATAGATGCATTTGTTTCACCGTTGAAGGTTGCCGAAGTAGTTATATCAAGGGTATACTTTTGTTTAAATTTATAGTCACTTAAACCTACGTCGTCAGTGATTAAAGTTTTAGTAGTCTGTTCCGTATCGTCTATGTTTGCAAAGCTATTTTCTCCTACAGCAGATTTGGTCATTACTATGGCTTTAAATATAGCCTCTTGCACTTCCACATTTTTTGCTACACCTGAAGATGTAGCGTCTGTCATAGTTGGTAGAGAGATAACACTTATAGCGATTATAACAATCGCAAAAATGAGCTCAATAAGTGTAAAAGCCTTACTCGAGTTTACCACGATGATTTATGCTCGTTATTGTTTAAGGTGCTAGAGCGTTTTATCTTAACATCATGTTCGCTCTTACCTGAACCGATATACCCTCCACCATCTTTGTAGAACTCTACTACAAACTCATCGCTGGTAGTATCGGCATTATATTTATCATAGAGAAGCCACTCTGACACTGTGTTTGTCATAGTTTTAGTAAGCGGGTATCCCGAATCTCCATTATACTTAAGTACAACTTTGTCTTGGTGTGTCCCTGTTGGCTGTGTGGTTATAGTGATATTGTTAGTAACGATTTTTTCAGCCACTTCTCCCGCTATACCATAGTTCGGACTAGTATGTTCACTATTTGTATACCATCTTGGGTCATCAGTGTAAGTAGACGCGTCACCATCAGGAAGCAGTGCTTTATCACAAGTAACGCCTTTAGCATCGGTACTGTCACAATATGCTTGATAGTATATTAAGACATTTTTATCTGTAGGAGTTTTGTTGTCGATGAACTTTTGCCTTGGAGTGTTGGTTTTAGCATATATAAAGCTTTTGTCTATATTGAGTACCTGACCAGTAAATAGTTCTGGTGAACCTGGATTTGCCATCCATGAAGTAGATGTATTAATATCTACAAGTTTCAAGTTTACAGGGTTGAGGGATAGATTATTTACTCTATCTATATTTAGATGGACTCTAGCGTTTCCTTGACCATTGCTAAAGAGCAATGGTGATATCCACTCTTGGATTACATTGTCTCCGACAACTGCATTTAGGTTTTTTGTTGGAGTATAGAGTGCAGTTGAAGTGTTGTCTTCAGAGTATAAACTTAGACTAGCATTTGCAGTTGAGTTTATAGTAGCGTCTAAAAAGAGGTCGAATGTAGTATTTAGTTTAAGTCCGTTGACTCTTGGAGCGTTTACTTCATCAACGTCAGGGAAACAGGTTTTAGTATAGTTTTGCGTTGTATCTCCATCTTTATTTTTAGCAACAATTGTATAAAAAATATTTGCCGACATTAAGGGAGTCGTAAAGCTAGTGTTAGAAGTGTTTATATCATGCATATAGAGCCAATCTTTTGTTGTCGTAGCATTGTATTCCGCAGTTGTAATAAATTCATAAGGAACAAATAGCAAAAGGTTTTGTCGCGAAATATCACTCTGATCATAAATAAATACTGAAGACTCTATATATCTCAATGTATCATTTGTATCATCTGCATCAACTAATGCATATTCACTGCCGGGAACTTCGCTTATATTTATATCGAGTATACCCGTTTCAGAAAACTTGATAGTGGCATTAAGTTCTCCATTCTCAAAGTCTGCATTTTCAAGCGTGAAAACACCTGCTTGAGGACACGTAGAGACATCAGTCACTCCTGTATCAGCTTGCATCTGCGCTAATTCAGATGAAGTTGGTACATAAATTTTTGAAACTGCAGAAACTGTATCTGTAGATACATCGTATCCATTTACACCTTGAACTACCGCATGTGAACCTGAAGCAATAGAGTCATTATTTTCATCTATAGCTTTTATCAGAAGATTAAAGTCTTCAGCTGCTCTTTTATATTGATTCTCTCCAAATGTTTTAAATGCATGAGGTCTAATGGCAAAGTTGTCAGTAGAGTGACAAACATGCCATGTTGGAAAATGAAAAGTTTCTTGATCACAATCATCGGGTACAGGGAGAGGTAGACAATGACTTTGTGGATGTAGTGTGTATGTCTTGTCGCTACTCGTACCACTTCCCTCATAGGTAGCACAGAATTTAAAACCAACAACAGCATCTTGTTGTGCTGAGCTAACAATGAAATCAGCGGAAGAGGCGAGATGTGGATCTGCATTTGCATCGTAAGTGACAGAGTTACTTATCTTAGTCTTTGAGCCTTTAGGATATATGGCAACATCTATATAACTTCCAGCATTATCTTTTACTTCATAAGCATTGCCAGGTTTGTTGAGACTTGCTAGTGAGAGTTGAAAAGGTCTGTTGACGACTTTTGTTGAGATGTTTTTATCTGCCGGGGGTACTGAAGCATTATCTCTAAAGGTATCCCATGCGTCAAAGGGTCCTTTGAGATATTCAGAACTAGTACTTGTGCCTGCACTTGGGGGAGTACTGTGGCTCCAAGCACTTAATGAAGAGTGGGAAAAAAATAAAACGGATAGAAAAAAGAAAATTTTTTGCATATATGGACTCCTTAAAATTAACAAGTAAAACTACACACGAAAATGGGGCTTACTAGCAGTTGTTAAATGTTTAGAGATATTATCTGTTTTATTAGCTTTCATTTCTCTTAATTTACAAAAATCAATTGATATATATAGGTAAGTCCGACGAAATTTAAGTTCAAAAATTGCTTAAAAGTCTTACTGAAGCTTACCACCATGATTTATTCTCGTTATTGTTCAAGGTGCTAGAGCGTTTTATCTTAACATCATGTTTACTCTTACCTGAACCGACATACCCTCCACCATCTTTGTAGAACTCTACTTTAAACTCATTGTTAGTAGCACTGGCATTATACTTATCATAGATGAGCCACTCTGATGGGGTGTTTGTCATGGTCTTTACAAATGGATAGCCTTTCGTACCGTCGTATTTAAGAGAGGTTTTTGATGGTGTCTCACTAGATGGAGTTCCAATTGTAAGAGTAGTGGAACTTGTTTTTTCAGAAACCACTGTTGTATTTCCATCTGTTGATGCAGTATGACTTGAGTTTGTAAACCATCTAGGATCGTCCATTGTGGTGGTAGCACCATTTGGAAGAAGAGTATTGTCGCAGCCAGTTGCACAGTAAGATTCATAGTATATTAGTGCATCATGATTAGCAGGAGTGCTACCATCTACAAACTTTTGTCTTTGTCCGTAAGTTCGGCCATATATAAATGTCAGATTGTCATCAAGTGTAACACCGTGTGTTATAGGATTTGCTGAACTTGACCATTCCATTCTTGGGTATGCATTTACAACTGTTAATAGAACTGGATTTAATGCAGTATCTATTTCTCTATCAATGTTAAAATGTAAATTTGAACTTGCATTACCCTCTGAAAATTGCTTAGGATACATTGTTGCATTGATAGGCTTAGAATTTATTCCATTAACTAGAGAAGCATTTTTATCAGAACCTCCAATATATAATGCTTGATGGTTTTCATTGGAATTATATATACTAATATCAACATTACTACTTGAGTTAATATCTGCATTAAGTCTAAAGTCAAATGTAGTGTTTAACTTTAATCCATTTACTTGAGGGCATAAAGAATTAGTATCAGGAAAGCATTTTGCATCAAAGTTCCTTGTTATATTCCCATCTTTATTTTTTGCAAGAACTGTGTAGGCTAGATAAGCAGCCATATCAGGTTTTGTAGTTGAGTCTCGTATATTATTCATATATACCCAAGATTTTGAATTAGTACTGTTGTATTCAACTGAAGCATGAAGTGAATAGGGGTTAAATAGCAATACATTTGTTTTGTTGATATCGTTTATATCTAAAATCGTTGTTGAGAGTTGTATGGTTCTATTAAATTCTGATGTATCATCAGCATCCACTATGGCAAATTCATCTCCCATTATTTCATTTACATTTACGGCTAAAATTCCAGTTTCACTGTAATTCAATGTTGCATTTAAAATACCGTCATTAAATAGATCAGTTGAATTTACTTTTGTAAAACTACCTGCAGCTGGGCAAGTTGTTACTCTAGCTCTTTTTTCTGCAGCTGTTGCACCAGCTACTTTATCTTCCATGTGACTATACATTGTATCTATTTCAGCATCGCTAGGATAGTAAAAATTAGAAGTAACGTTTAACTTAGAAAAGCTAACATTAAAGTCGTTAACCCCATCTACTGTTGTAGCAGAGTCTCCAGATGTAGTTTTATTATAGTTAGCCTCATCTACAGCTTTGATAGTTAGATTGAAATCTTTTCCCGCATTAGAGTACTGTTTTTCCCCAAAAATTCTAAATGCATGAGGTCTAATGGCAAAGTTGTCAGTAGAGTGACAAACATGCCATGTTGGTGAACCAGTTGTTGGTTCATCACAAGCATTGAGCGTAGTAAGCGCGCTACATTCATCTACAGGATGAAGTGTGTATATGATTTCATTGAGTGTAGTGTTGTTCTCATAGGTAGCACAGAGTTTAAAACCAACAACGGCATCTTGTTGTGCTGAATTGACAATGAAATCAGCGGAAGTGGGAACATGCTCATCGATATTTGCATCATAAGAGATAGAGTTACTTATAGGTGTATTTGAGTTTTTAGGATATATGGCAACATCTATAGAGCTTCCCGCACCAGCTTTGACTTCATAGCCATTGCTATCTTTGTTAAGACTTGCTAGTGAGAGTTGAAAAGGTCTGTTTACTACTTTTGTTGAGATGTTTCTGTCAGTTGGAGGTACTGAAGCATCATCTCTAAAAGTATCCCATGCGTCAAAAGGTCCTGTAAGATATGGAGTAGTGTCTACGACTACATCTTCACAAGTAATGAGTTCAACTTCATAGTCTCTATCTTGAGAGTCAGTATATTGAGCTACATATTTGACACTCTCTTCCCACTCGTTAAAATCACTAAAACTGAATATTGAAGATTGTTTTGTTTGGTAATAGGTAGTTCCATCTGAAGATGGATAGGGGTCATTACCAAAGTCGTAGTAGTTACTTCCACCCCCATGACTCATCATAAACATTTTACCACCGTCAGAACTGGTACTACTTCCCTCTACTTCGTCTCCATTTTCATCCTGTACCTCTAAGTTTCCCCCAAAAGTAAATGTGTCATTAAAGCTCTCTTCAATAGCAACATCGTTAAGATTTTCACCACTTGTGTTGAGTATTGGTGTAACTGTTGTTGTGAAGATGTCAACTGAACCCATTTGGGTTGTGATTGTTGTCTCAGAATGATTATCGGGGTCATTTACATAGCAGAGAAGACACTCTCCATACCCAAGCTCTGTAGCATTGGAGTCTTGGTAAAAGTCTCCATTCTGTCCAGAGATATTGACCGGACCCTCAGCTGTAATACCTCCGTGAACATTAAAGTTCGCAGAGTTTGCATTTAGCTTAACTTCTCCTTTTACATAGAAAAAACCTTTAACTGTTGCTACCTTTCCATTTGTTTGAAAGTCGACATCCCCTTCAACATAAACAAATAGCTGAGATGGTTCGCCATTTTCATTGATATTTGGTCCATTCCCAGAAACGACGAAATCTGTTTTTACGAATATTCTTACTGGACCTCCAGAGGGAAGGACTATCTCAGGATCATTAGCTGTAAAGTCAAGGGAATTAAAGTAGTAGTCTCCCGGTTCTAAACTGAGGGTATTTGCTCCAGTTAAAACTACGTCGCCAAGTAGCATGACTGGAGTTCCAGACGCATTGGTAGTCGATGGATTTAGTCTTAAGTCAAAGGCTCCATTGAAGTCACCATACTCTAAATCTGTGAGTGTAAATGTCGGAGTTGACTCTGGTGTGCCTAGTTTACTACTCACAAAAACAGTATGAGTAAGCATATTTGCAGGGGGTTCATCCCTCTTACAACTTGTAGCGATACCCTCGTAGGTACACTGAACATCACCAGTCAACATTCCCGCAGGGTAGGCAATGCTATCTGTGTTAAAAGCTTCATCGTTATTACCGGTAGATATAATGGCATTGTAAGTTGTAAGTACATTTTCGAAGATACCACAAGAGTAGTCATTTTGTTCATCAAGGACGCTAATAATCGTTATAGTAACATCATCAGTATCACTATCTCCATCATTATCTGTAACTGTTAGTGTAATTGTATGGGTACCTACTGAAAAGTTAGACTTAGAAAAACTAGAACTACTGCTCAATTTAGTTCCATTTTCACTCCAACTATAACTATTTATACTTCCATCAGTATCAGAACTACCACTTGCATCTAGTGTAACCTTAGTACCCTCTTGTTCATTTTGGTCGGCACCTGCATCTGCTGTTGGAGGGGTGTTAAAAAAGCCTTCACTAAGCATTGCACTTAAAGGTGAGTGGGAAAAAACTAAAACCGATAGAGAAAAGAAAATTTGGAAAAGAAAACTTTTCATAGTAGACTCCTGAAGTTAGTAAAAAAAACTGCACCAAACAATAGGGCTCAGTTACAGTTATTACTTGTTTACCTACATTATCGGACTAATTAGCTTATAAAAGTATTAAAAATAGGGATTATTTAATAAATGATAGGTAAAGCCGATGAAATTTTAAATAAGTCTTAAATCCCTGTTTTTAGGGATTT
>JAYEHI010000297.1:0-5186 GCA_034659455.1 Campylobacterota bacterium
AGAGGCTTCTTAATAGAATCAAAAAGCCATACTAATGTTATAAAGATTAAAAATATCGCAATTACAGCAGACTGAACCATCTCTTTTTGATTTTTTTGATTCTCTTTCTCTTCACCTTTTATCTCTAAAGTGATTCCATCATCTCTTACCTTATCAAATGCCACTTGCATCTGAGCCATAACCTCTGAGGAAGTAATGAGATTTTTATCTATGGAAGCGAATAGGCTTCGTATTCTTTTTCCATCCTCTTTTTTCAGTGTCACAAAACTCTGTACATAAACAAAGTCACATACATCTTTTAGCACTACAAACTGATCTATAGATGGAACCTGAAGCTCTATGTTGTTGATAGAGTCAATATCCTTGTTTATATTACTTTCTAGCTTAATACGGATTAAGCCATTGCTATTAAATAGTTTTCCATACTCACCTTTTAAGTAGTATGCACGCAGTTCTGAAGAGATGAGCTCTTCATTAAACCCTAGTTCTTGACCATACTTGTTTACTCTTAACTTAAGTTCTCTCTCTCCTAGGTCAGCATCATCAGAGATGTTAAAAACACCTTCTATCTTGCCGAGTTCTTCTTGCAAGTAGTTAAGTGAAGGCATGACCTCTGCCGAAGTTTTAGAACTAAACGCCAGTTCTATATCGTTTGCAACTACACCGGCTCCTGGTACTTTTACAACAAGCTCTTCAAACACTAAAAGACCCTGTTCATCTTTAAGCAGATACATATCTTTAATCATCTCTTTGATTTTTGCAGCTACTTCTTTTGCGCTATCTTCTCTTATTTTATCCTCTTCTGTGGTCTCAACTGAGAGAACTGGACCTATGTACTTATCAAAAAAGTTTACTGGAACTCTCTCATTTAAGTCTATAAAAATATGAAAAACATTCTCACCAAGTTCTGCTTGATTTTTCGAGTCCATCTTGAAACCGACAACCGAAGTTACTGAGGAGACACTCTTTTTATCTATATTTTTGAGAAGTAGATTCTCAATTTGCGTAACAGTCTTTTCAGTATCAACAAGTTCATTATTGATATTTACCTTTCCATACACATAGACCTGAGTCGTATCAAAATCTGGAAAGAGTTGAAACTTCGAATTTTTCATCATTACAAAAGTAAGAGAGAGGATAGTTATTACCATAAACGCCAAAGAGATGTATCTTCTTCTAAATAAAAAGTGAAGAATCATACTGTAAAAAGCATACATTTTAATCCAGAACTTTTTAGTAAAGCTCTCTTTACCTGATACTCTCAAAAAGTCATGAGCATGGAGTGGTAGAAAATAGAATGCTTCAAATAGAGATGAGAGAAGTAAAACAGTAATCATAATAGGTATGATTTTAATAAACATCCCCATATCCCCACTCATCAGCAGCATAGGTAAAAAAGCAAAAACAGTAGTCAAGGTTGCCGTTAACACTGCAGGAAACATCTCTGTTGCACCTGTGATAACTGCCTCTTTTCGCTCCATACCCTCTTCTAAGTGTCTGTATATGTTTTCAGAGACGACGATAGCCTCATCGACCAACATACCAAGAGCTATTAAAGCACCCAAAAGAGAGAGCATATTCATACTATCCCCCATGAGTTCAGTGGCTATAAGCCCTATCATAAAACTTACAGGAATCCCAAGTGCCACGACAAATGCAATCCCTCGGTTAATGAAAATAAGCATAGCGATAAAAACGAGCATAAGTCCAAACGCTATGTTAGAAAATACTGTGTTAAGACGGTTTTTAATCCATACAGAGGTATCAGTGTAGATGTCATACTCTAAGTTTGTATGCTTTAGCTTCTCCTCTTTTAAAACCTTGCGTATCTCACGAACAAGTGCGATGGCATTTCCATCTTTTGACTTTGTTATGTTTAAAGAGACGTTACGAACGCCATTATAGTGAGAGAGTTCTGTTTCATCACTCAACTTAAACGCCACATCTGCTATATCACCGATACGCAGCTTCAAGCCACCAACACCTATGATAGTATCAGCAACATCTTTGGCACTCTTCTCACCATTGTAAGTAGAGATATAAAGATGATGTGCCTTCTCTTTGATAGTTCCTACAGGAAAGATAGAGCTTATGTTTCTTATGGCATTTACAACTAAAGCGGGTTGAAGCCCATAAGCTTTTATCTTTTCATTGTTAAGTTTGATATCTAACTCTTCATCTGCATCACCACGAATTGTAATTGCATTTAACTCTTTAAACCTACTAAGATCCGTTTTGAGCTCTTCTGCGCGTTTGAGAAGAAGTTTTTTATCTACATCACCAGAGAGAGCTATCAGCACTAAAGGAAAGTCATGTGTTTTTATCTTCACAACAGGTTCATTCATATCTGCAGGCAAGTCTTTTTTAACACCACTGATGATATCTTTGACATCATTTAAAACATTGATGTTATCCGAACCATTTTTGATATCAGCCATTATGCTAAACGAACCATTTTTAATGCTTGTTTTTATCTCTTCTAGTTCATTTATATTTTGTAAATCATCCTCTATACTCTGCACAACCATCTTGTCTAAAATATCTGCAGATGTCCCGACATAGCCTCCACTAATGGTAATTTTATCCATCTGTGTAGGAGGAAATATCTCTTTTGGAATATTTATATAAGCAAATATCGAAAGTAAAAATATAAACAGTAACAGTATATGGTTTAAAAGCGGTTTTTCTATTGCAAACTCTATTATTTTACGAATCATTTCTCTATCCTAAAAAGTGTATCAAGTATCTGGTTTTTAAATTTTATCGACTCTACAGAGGCACTGATAATCTTATTTTCCTCTTTGAGTGTGTCATATTCACGTTTGAGTTTAGATATATCCCTGCTTTTAAAGTATATCTGCTGCGTTATGTAGATTTTTGGAAAAGCAAACACCGCTATAAAACTAAGTATTAAAAGTACCTGTAAATAATACATAAAATTCAGCTTGCGCTTAGGAGTTAATACAACATCTATCTCCTCTAACAATTCTGTCTTTTCGCTCATTTAGTTCTCCATCTGAAAAACTCTCATTTTTGCACTTCTACTACGGACATTCTCTTTAAGCTCATCTTCTTTTGCCATTAAAGGCTTTCTTGTCACTATTTTTCCTAGACTGTGGTTGTTTCCACACTCGCATCTAAAAGCCTCTCTAGGGCATATACATGATTTAGACCACTTTATGAACTCCTGTTTTACTATACGGTCTTCTAGCGAATGAAAAGAGATGATTGCTATACGAGCCTCGCTCAATCCAGCGTTTGCAAGAGAGTTTAAAAGTGACTTCAACTCACCTAATTCATCATTTACCTCAATGCGGATAGCCTGCATTAAAAGTGTTGCTGGATGAATGTTTTTTCCACGAGGAAGGTCTGGTTTGAGAGTGTCGCTTAACTCTTTTGCTGAAGTAAAAGGTCTGTTTTTGATTATCTGACTTGCAAGTTTTTTATAATTTCTTAGTTCACCATACTCTAAAATGATATTTTCCAACTCATTAGTAGAGTACTCATTTACAACAACTTCAGCTGTAAGAGATGCACCCTTGTCCATTCTCATGTCAAGGTTATCGCTTTCGTATGAAAAACCTCTCTCTTTCTGGTCGAGCTGGAGTGAAGAGACACCTATGTCAGCGAGTAGCCCTTTTATCTCACTTGCATCAACTTCTTTTAAAATCTCTTGTATTACATTTGAGAAACGACCTTTTCTTATGCTTACTCTATCTCCGAACTTACTCAAACGCTCAGTTGAAAACTCTATGGCTGTTTGATCTTGGTCTATCGCTATCAACTTAATATTTGGATTTTTTTCAAGAATCATCGAAGAGTGACCACCATATCCCATAGTGCAGTCGATAATTACTCCTGAATCTATATTTTCAAAAGCTTTGATTACTTCACGGTATAAAACTGGTATATGAGGGATATTTTGCACAAAAAAACCTATTAATTTATTTATAGAGATTATACATTAAATTTTCTAATGAATAATTTACATTTAAATTTATATAGGGTATCATAAACAAAAAAGTGAGTAACAATGTTTCAAGAGTACCTATATGAAATCATAGCTAGTATCGCAGTTCTAGTTCTTATAACTATCTATATTTTAATAAAATTCAATCCCTCCAACTCAAAAAAAGAAATTACAATGGAAGAGGTTCCTACTCATACACTCGATGAAAAGCCCGAAGAAACTCAAGAAGAGAGCACTCCAATTACCAACGTCATGGAAGATGAATATGATCAAGATTTCAGTGGTAGTGAAGAGGGGGACTTTGGAGAGCCAGAGCCTATAGAGAATACTCAAGAAGAGAGAGAGTCGATTATCCACAAACGCGATGTTCCTTCACACGATAAAATCACAAAGCAAAACTTTAGCGAGTTTTCTGGAGAGAGACTACTAGTAGCTGAAGACAATCTTATAAACCAAAAAGTAATCTCTGGACTTTTAGCTGGTAGTGGCATAGAAGTAGTCTTAGCGGATGATGGTCAGATAGCTTTGGATATTTTAGAAAAAGATAGTGATTTTTTAATGGTTCTAATGGATGCTCATATGCCTAGAGTGGATGGTTTTGAAGCGACTCGTGCCATAAGAGCGAATCCAAAATACGATCATATCTTAGTAGTCGCACTTAGTGGGGATACGGCTTCTGATGACATAGCCAAGATGAAAGACGCAGGAATGGCGGAGCAGCTGGAAAAACCACTAAGAATGGAAGCTCTCTATGATATACTCTATGCTTACACAGGAAATGAAAAAATTCAAGAGAGCAGTGATGAGGAACTTATAGAAGTTGTGATGACAAGAGAGCTAAATGGCGATAAAGGCTTGGAGATTTGTGGAGGCGATGAAGGCTTCTATAGAGAAATTCTTCAAGAGTTCATAAACGACTATTCAGACTCTTCACAAAAACTTCAAAACTTTATTCAGAGTGCTAAAATGCAAGAAGCGGACAAGCTGCTGCTCGATATCATAGGTGTCACTTCAAATATAGGAGCGGATAAGCTTCATAATGTTGCAAGTAATATAAAGTCAGCACTTAGCAACTCAAAAAAGGAGAGCTATAGTATTCTCTTGGATCAATACGATAAAGATCTTGAGACTCTCATCGAAGATATAAACAACTACCTATAAGAGTTTGAGTATTCTCAAACTCCTGCCCAAATTATAAACACTTAAAGCACTTCTA
>JAYEHI010000298.1:0-5163 GCA_034659455.1 Campylobacterota bacterium
TCTGACATATAATCGCCTTGAAATTTTATAATAATTTCGCGATTATAGCTAAAAAGTAATTTAGATTCCCTTTATTCTTTTTTTGATTTGGACTTTATCTTCATACATATTTTTATCTGCACTCTCTATCGTTTCAGAGAGTAGGTCGCCAGCTTGAAAACTAACTCCTCCAAAGGAGAAACTTGCTCTAAAAGTGGTGTTGTGAGCTTTGAGCTTTTTACTTATAATACCTTCTCGAAGTTGGTGTAAAGTATCAAGTGCTTTATCGATTTTTGTACTATTTTCAAAAATAATGATAAACTCATCGCCCCCATAACGAATGACTTTTTGCTTGGATTTTTTGAGCTCATTTGCTATAAATACAAGAACTTTGTCCCCAATAATATGCCCATGAGTATCATTTACTTCTTTAAAGTAGTTAAGGTCAATGATGACAAGGGTACCAGGGTTTTGAAAACTCTCTCTATCTTCACTTAAGTAGGTGTCATGGAGCCATTTTCTGTTGTATGAGTGAGTCAGTTCATCTTTATAAACAGCCTCTTTGAGCTTCTCTATCTCAGCTCTTAAGTTTTGCGTCTCTTCTAAAACTTCTGAGAGCAGAGCCTCGTCTTTTGTCTTTATGGCGCTAATGGCTTTAGTCGTACTGTCGCTAAGCTGTATAGCGCTCTTAGAGGCTTGACTCTGCAGGTCGGTTAAGTTTGAACACTCGCTCTGCAAGATATTTTGTGAAATGGCATCTTCATTTTCAATCTCTTCACCATGCTCAGAAGCGTATTTTGAAAAAATGGAAGCATAAACGGTTGGAGTAACAACTGCAATTTGATCTATAGAGCTTTTCGTCTCGTTTGAAATGATATGTAAGAGTTTATCATTATGACTCATGCTTTTCCTTCTCTATTTTGTTATTCATCAATAGTATATCATAGAGGAGATAATTAAGAGACAAAGTGTGTACAAAAATGATAGAAGATTTATATTTACTACACACTTTTTACTAGCTTGTTGTCTCACCTTAATAGTTCCAAGGTATAATCATGCTCTTAAAATTCTCAAGGAGTTGTATATGCCACTGTCGCGTTTAAATGCAGAACAGTATGCTGCAGCAACCTCTAAAGATACTCAAAACCTTATCATCGCTTCTGCTGGAACTGGTAAAACTTCAACTATAGTTGGTCGTATAGGTCACCTTGTGGGAAGTGGCATCAAACCTCAAGAGATACTTCTTCTCACCTTTACAAACAAGGCAGCTGCTGAAATGGTTGCTCGAGTTGGGGAGTACTTTGGTAAAGATGTAGCAGGTAAAATAGACGCTGGAACTTTTCATGCTGTAAGTTATAGATGGCTCAAGAAGCATGACAAAAGAGTTGTTTTAAAGCAGCAGCGAGAGCTTAAAACTCTCTTTCGCTCTGTGTTTGAGAAACGTTCATTTGAGAGAATAGATGCAGATATCACACCCTACGGTGGAAATCATCTCTATGATATGTACTCCTTTTATCAAAATACTGAACTCAACAGTAACTTTGAGGATTGGGTAAAAGAGAAGTACCCTGAGCATGAAAGTTTTGCTCTTATATATGCAGATGTTGTGGATGAGTTTGAGAACCTCAAAAAAGAGTATGGATTTGTAAACTTTAATGACCTGCTTTTACATTTTCGAGAGATGTGTAAAACTCATGAACTGGGTTACAAAGAGGTGCTTGTAGATGAGTATCAAGATACAAATGCTCTTCAAGGGACCATTATAGACGCGATGAATCCTCCATCCATCTTCTGTGTTGGTGATTATGATCAGAGCATTTACGCTTTTAATGGTGCGGACATAGGCATCATAGGCTCCTTTACAAAGAAGTTTCCAACTGCAAAAGTCCATACACTTACCAAAAACTATCGCTCTTCTGCTCCGATACTCTCACTTGCAACTAAGGTGATAGAACATAACGAACGTATCTATCCAAAAGAGTTAGAAGTAACACGAACTGACAATGCAAAAGCTCCATCGCTACTAGCGTTTGATGAGTTGTTTGATCAGTACCATCAAATAGCTGCAATGATACGAGACACACAGACACCAAGAGAAGATATCGCTGTTATATTTAGAAATAACTCCTCGGCTGATGGTATAGAAGTAGGGCTTCGTGAGTTAGATATCCCATGTAAACGCAAGGGTGGAACTTCATTTTTTGATTCTCGTGAGGTAAAGGCTATTTTAGACCTCTACACTCTACTCGTAAATGAGTCAGACATGATGGCTTTTATACATCTTTTTGAGTTTGCACGAGGCATTGGAAGTGCCATGGCTAAAGAGCTCTACATAGCTCTCAAAACATTAGGTCATGGAAAACTATTTTATGGTCTTTATGCTCCTGATGAGTCTATGAAAAATCCTTTTGAAAAACGTAAGCTAAATGCTCAGTTAGGCTTGTTTGACGATTTTATCGAATTAGGTGCCGTTGGAAAGTATGCAAAACTTGGATTTGAAGATAAGTTTATGAAAAACCCTATACTCAAACACCCTAAGCTTACAAAAGACTCGGCTACTTTTTTGCATAACTTTTATCTTCTATTTCGGGATTTAAAGGGTGTCAACAGACCACAAAATGTTGTGCAGAAGATAACAAAATCGGAACTCTTTAAGTACATAGCAGATGCTTTAGCGACAAAAAGAGCACAACTTAAAGATGGTAGTATAGATGAAAAACAAAAAACAGAAGCACTTACTCGCATAGAGAGAAAAAATGTACTGCTTAAAGAGTTGTGCAAACCCTACACAGAGCATGAACGCTTCTTAAATGCCATGATACTAGGCTCATCCGACTTAACACAGGGTGAGGGTGTAAACCTTCTTAGTGTTCATGCAAGTAAGGGCTTGGAGTATAAAGAGGTGTATGTGATAGACTTGATGGATGGGCGTTTTCCAAACCGCAAGCTTATGCAACGAGGAGGAAGCCTGGATGAAGAGCGTCGCCTCTTTTATGTCTCGGTCACCCGTGCTAAAGATATTCTCTATCTTAGTTTTGCGAAATATGACAAGATAAAGAAGCAGAACTTTATGCCGAGTCAGTTTCTTTATGAAGCTGGTTTGGTTCCTAAAGATGAAGCTTATCGAGCACTTATAATGAAAGAGTCGGAGAAAGAGGAGGAGTAAATTTTAGCATTAGACTGAGTTGTTTATAGTTTGTGATATTTTAAAGCAGCACCCATTGTTTATGTTCTTTACCTTAAGTTCTCCATCCATGCGAGACTCTATAATGTTCTTTGCCATATAGAGTCCAAGGCCTGTTCCAGAAGAGGAGAATTTTGTGGAGAAGTAGGGATTAAAAATAGAACTAAGGATATCCTCCTTGATTCCCCCTCCATTATCACAAAAAGATACAATACTCATTTGAGCCTCTTTATAAAAGGTAATGGTGATTTTTCCTAGAAGCACTTTTTTTGTTTTTATTGCATCTTTTGCATTGTTTATAATTATAAAAAGAACCTGTTTAAACTCATTTTCAATGCCATAGAACACTATATCGGTTTGAACATCTATGACAAGCTCGACAGAGTTGTTGTCTAGCTGTGCTTTTAGAATAGTTAAAACATCTTCTAGTGTTTTACGTGGATCAAAATAGCTTAACTCTCTATCTGGATTCAAAAAGTTACGAAAGTCATCAATGGTACTGGACATATAGTTTATGTTTGTGGAGATAATCTGCATATTTTGAGTAAAAGTAGCCTCTTTCATTATGCCTAGCTGGTACTCCGTCTCTAAGTTTGCAGAGGAGATGCCTATGATGTTAAGTGGCTGCCTCCACTGGTGAGCTATGGACTCTAGCATCTCACCCATTGCGGCTTGGCGTGATTGGTGTATAAGCATTTTCTCCTGAACTTGTAGCTCTTGGACTTTCTCTTTTACTTGCTTCTCAAGCTTTGTATTAAAAGACTGAAGCTCTTCAAAGTGTTTAGAGATGAGACTCATCATCTCATTTACCGCGAAGACAATAGTATTTATCTCTTGTGTATGCTCTTTTATTTTAATGGGTTTAAAATTTTTTTTATTTGAGTAGTTTTGTAGAGTTTGAGCGATAAAGTTGAGTGCGTTAAGCTCTTTTTTTATACTGATATAAAAGGTGAAAAACGCCATAATCGAAAAGATATAAAGAAAGAGAACGGCATTGATGACCTTGTGGTAGATAAGGAGTAAGTGCTCATTTGAGTAGAGGATTTCGAGATTTGCTATGGGTGAAAAACTAAAGGGATTGACTATAGAGGTCTTGTAACTAGAAAGATCAGAATCATCACTGTATGGCTTAGTGATTTTTTTATTGATAAGTGAAGAAGTAATCTCTATAGATTTAATGTTCTCTATCTTAATTATGGAGTCGAGTATTGTACTTATGCCCTGTTTTTGTTCAAATGATATATTCATAGCCAAGTTTGGCTGAAGAGTCTTCATCATTAGTTCGATTTTTTCTCTCTCCGCTGTTTGGAGTATATCTTTTATAAATATCGTAGTAAACAGATATACAACAATATTAAAAATTAAAAATACTAGCCAGAAAAAAAATGTAAACTTACTTGTGAGGGTTTTGAGCAAAAGTCAACTACCCTAGTTCTCTTCTCTTATCTTTCGAGTCTCAAGAAAGTAAGAGTGACCTAGATATATGATGTAAAACACTGATGCGAAAAACACCACAAAAGGTATAATCGATAGAAGATAAAGACCAAGTGTCTTTAGACGCAGAGTTGTTGCATGGAAAAACTTTATTTTCATCGCTTCATCTTTTGAGCATATGGTTGAGCTTACATCATAAGTCATAACTTTGTGAAAAAAGTAATATAGAGGAAGATTAAACGCCACTATGTTTACAAGAGGAATGAAGTAAAGAGGAATAAAGACGATAAACATAAGTATCATGACAATGAGCCACTTGAGCATTAAAAATAGAGACTCGAAGATATTTGAGTGTCCTATCATCTCTACGTCTTGATAGTGTCTATACTGAAGCTCTCTAAGTATGGCTGGCGTTAAAAAACCAACAATGATAAGCGCTACAAAGATAGAGAGATAAAGGGTGAGAAAACTTCCGATAGTGTAGACTAAAAATGAAGCTATCCAAGAGGTGATAGCATGACTCATAAGCCACTGTATAAGAGCTGTGCCTTCTAGTGTTGCACTAA
>JAYEHI010000299.1:0-3477 GCA_034659455.1 Campylobacterota bacterium
ACACCCGGTTTTGTAAATCTAAGAGTAGCAATAAGTGGAGACACCTTTGAACCAGGCAACTGTCCACCCTCACCTGGCTTAGCCCCCTGAGCAACTTTAATCTGTAACTCTTCAGCCGATTGTAGGTACTCTGGAGTGACACCAAATCTACCTGAAGCGACCTGCTTAATCTTAGAGTTTCTATCACTTGTTAGTCTCTCTTTAGCTTCACCACCCTCACCTGAGTTTGATTTTGCACCAATTTTATTCATCGCTGCAGCTAGAGTTTCATGTGCTTCTTGAGAGATGGATCCCATAGACATAGCTGCTGTTGAGAATCTTCTAAATATTTCAGAGAGTGGTTCAACTTCATCTACCGAAATAGCCTCTTTATCGCTTTTAAGGTCAAAGAAATCTCTAATAAATTTTTTATCTCTTCCATCTACTAACTCTTTAAGCTTGTTCCAGTCCTCTTTCTCTCCAGAAGCCGCGACATCTTGAATTGCAGCAATTGTTGGACGAGAGAGATCATGGTACTCCTCACCTTTTCTATACTTGTAGTATCCACCTTTATATAGACCTTTCTCTTTAGAGTTAAAGGCATCAGTATAAGCACGAGAGTGGTTAGAGTTGAGTCTCTCGTCAATGTCTGAATAAGAGAGACCAGCTAGTAGTGACTCGCTTCCTGCAAAACAGTCACCCACGATTTCACTGCTTAATCCAATAACGTCAAATAGTCTTGAGTTTCTATATGAAGAGAGTGTAGAGATACCCATCTTTGACATAATCTTTGATAGACCCGCGCCCATTGCTCTTCTAAATCTTCTCATATTAAAAGAGAGATCTTCAGCAAACTCAGTACCCTGTGCTACCTGCTCAACAGTATAGTAAAGTAAGTAAGGGAAAATCGCCGCAGCACCATACCCTAGCATACAAGCAGCTGAGTGTGGATCAAACACTTCACCAGTTACGGCAACAATACTTACAAGATGTCTTAACTTTGCGTCTAAAAGTTTCTGACTCACAGCACCTATAACCATAAGCATTGGAATCACTTTATTCTCAGCATTTAATTCTCTATCGTCTAAAATAACCGTTCTAACGCCATTATCTCTAACATCAACGATTATTTTTTCGATTAAATTATCTAACGACTCTTTTAAGTCGTTTGTATATGCAGTTGAGTACTTACCAGCCTTATAAGCCACGTCGTATTTTGAAGAGTTTTCATCACCAAAATCTTGCAAGATAGAGAACTTCTCTGCCGACATAATAGGAAGTACTGTTTTAAGTCTTTTTGCATGCTCTTGATCGTCTGCCAACACATTTCTTATCTCACCAAAACCCGTATTTAAACTCATTACTGTTTTTTCTCTAATTGGGTCAATCGGTGGATTTGTTACTTGAGCGAACTTCTGTTTAAAAAAGTCTGTAAAGTTTCTCTGTTCAGTTGAGAAAGCCGCAATAGGAGTATCATCCCCCATTGAACCAGTCGTCTCTTTACCCTCTTTTAACATTGGTGCAATTACTTGCTTGTTTAACTCTTGAGTATAGTTGAAGTATCTCTGTTTTGCTTCCATCTCACTCTTGCTAAACTTACAACTGTCAACCTCTGCAGTAATAGCATGCTCTTGAAGGTATGACATGTTTTCGGATAACCACTTGTCATAATTGTGCATCGTTTTTAGGTGATCATTAATATCTTCGTTTTTAAGAACTTTGCCATATTTAAGGTCAATTCCTATCATCTCACCAGATTGAAGACGTCCACGTTCAGCAATATCCTCTTCTGGAAGTTCAAGTACTCCATACTCAGAAGATATAAGCATTCTGTTGTCTGTAGTTCTAATGTACTTAGATGGTCTTAAACCATTTCTATCGATTACACATCCAATATATCTTCCATTTGTCATACTTACCGCTGCTGGTCCATCCCATGGTTCAAAACACGTACTTGAGTACTCATAGAATGCTCTTAGTTTAGAATCCATTGCATGGTCGTTATGCCAAGGTGCAGGGATCATTGAACGTGCTGCTTTAAAGAAGTCCACACCGTTTACTTGTAAAAACTCCATGAAGTTGTCTAAGCTAGCGGAATCACTCATGCCATCTTGGATAACATCCATAAGTCTTGTCATCTCATCATCGCTAAATATACCAGACTTTGCCGCGGCCATTTTCGCTTTAACGTTTAATCTATTTGCCGTAACCGAGTTGATCTCACCATTATGGGCAATTGTTCTAAATGGTTGTGCAAGTTTCCACTGCGGTAGAGTGTTTGTTGAGAATCTTTGATGGAAAAGACAAAAAGATATTTTAAAGTCTTGAGATGCTAAATCCGTATAAAACTCTTTAATGTGAGTTGGCATCACAAGACCTTTGTAAGAGACTACAGTTGTTGAAAATGATGGGATGTAGAACGTACTATCGTCTTTAAGTTCTGCTTCAATCTCTTTTCTTGACAAATATACAAGTGCATCTAATCTTTCATTAGCAACGGGAGAAGCCGGAACAACAAAAAGCTGTTTAATCATTGGTAGCATGCTTAGTGCTTGTTCGCCAAGCGCGTTTTTGTCTATAGGCACTTCTCTCGTGTATATAACTTTTAGGTCATTACTTTTACATACCGCATCTATAACAGCAAAGTCGCTCTCATTATTTGAGAAAACCATCGCCACTGCATACTGTTCTGGTACTTCTACACCATTTCCTGCAAGCTCTTTTTCAAAAAAAGACTTTGGCATTGAAAGAAGTAAGCCTGAACCATCTCCAGTTTTACCATCTGCCGCGACAGCCCCTCTATGCATCATTCTTGAGAGTGAAGTTACTGCGTCTTCTACATTTTTATGAGTAGGCTTGTTGTCTATCGAAGCTAATAGTCCAAACCCACAGTTATCTTTAAAAGAAGTTAATATATCTAAATTACATCCCATTGTGTTCCTTCTGCATCATGATAGAAAATCATATCTATCTATCGATATTTAGTTGTCGTAGGGTAACAAACAAAGCATTAAAATAAGGTTAAACTCGGTATACTTCCACTATGCAAGGTTATATTATCAATCTTAACAGAGTCAAAGATGAGGACTTAATAGTCACTATTTTATCCAGAGGAAAAGTGGAAACCCTGTATAGATTCTATGGTGCTCGACATGGAACTATCAATATTGGCTTCAAAATAGACTACGAAATAGAACCCTCTTCTAAAAGTACCATCGGAAGACTAAAAGATGTTATTCATATCGGTTTTCCATGGATAAACGACTATAAACTACTAAGACTCTGGCAAGACTTCACTGCTCTTTTTTTTAAACACCTCAAAGACGCTCAAGAGTTAGCTCCTTTCTATTTTGAACTCGTAGACAATGCTTCAGTTGAGTGGAGTAAACAGAATCCAAAAAGAGTCGCTATCGAGTCATACATAAAACTCCTTGAACATGAAGGACGTCTACACAAAGAGCTATACTGCTTTTTATGTTCTAAAGAAATTTTTAGTGA
>JAYEHI010000299.1:3577-5162 GCA_034659455.1 Campylobacterota bacterium
GAGGGCTGTTTAAAGTCTCCATGAGCCACTATAAAAGTCTCAAAAACGACAATCCCTCCACTTTTTAGAGCCTCTTTTATCTGAGGAAAAAACCTTCTGTTAAGATAGTTAACATTCACTATAAGATCATACTTGCTTACTTCTAAGTTGTATGTATCTAAATCTTCTTCTATTTTATTTATAGTAGCTAGGTTTTTAATCTCTCCTAATGCATAGTCACTCAGGTCAACTGCATCAACTAAAAAGCCTTTTTCAGCTAAAAAGTGTGTATTTCTTCCTGTTCCACATGCGATATCAAGTGCAGTTCCTACAGAAGCTAAGTCAATGTACTTTTCTAAGATTGGTTCTACATTGTGTCTCATCGGTTTTTCCACATGGCGTTTATTCCAACGCTCTTTATCTTCTAGCATTATTTTTCCTTTAGTGGTGTTCTTAATGATTTATAAGTTTAAGAGAGTCTATTTTTATACTCTTCATACCCAAACTCTTTTATAAGTTCTATCCTACCATCTTTTCTTTTTACTACAAGTGAAGGAAGCTTTATACCATTAAATGTTGTACTTTTAACGAACGTATAATGAATTTGATCTTCAAAAATTATTTTATCGCCCACTTTCAACTCTTCATCAAATGAATAATCTCCCATAATGTCTCCAGCAAGACAAGTATTACCACCTAAACGATACGTATACTTCTTCTCGTTTGGCTCTGCGGCATCTCTCACCTCTGCACGGTATGGCATGGCTAAAGTATCTGGCATATGTGCTTCAGCTGAAGTGTCTAAGATGGCAATACTCATACCATTTTCAAAAACATCCAACACAGTTGAAACAAGGTATCCTGTCTCCCAACCAACAGCTTCTCCAGGCTCTAAATAGACTTCAACATTATATTTTTCTCTAAATTCTTTGATTATACAAATTAATTTCTCTATATCATAACCTTTTTTAGTTATATGATGTCCTCCACCGAAGTTAATATACTTTAGATTTTTAAAATATTTCGCAAAGTTCTTCTCAAACACCACTAATACTGCTTCTAAAGCATCAACATTTTGCTCACAAAGAGCATGAAAGTTAAGCCCATCTACCTGTTTTAGGGCTTCTTCGTCGATATTGGCAAGTGTAGTACCTAAACGAGAGTAAACACCACATGGGTTATAAATATCCTTTGGAGAGAGTGAATACTCAGGGTTTATACGCAAAGATGTATGGATTTTAGGATTAATTTCTTTGACTTTTAAAAGAAATCTATCAAGTTGATTTGGAGAGTTGAATACTATGTGATCTGAGAGCTCTGCTATAGATTTTATATCACTCTCTTTAAATGCAGGTGAGTAGGTGTGTACCTCTGCTGCTGGGTTATATTTTGCAAACTCTTCTCTTGCTAATTTTGCTTCATGGAGCCCACTCGCAGTGCATCCTTTAAGGTAAGTTGCTACAAGAGGAAATGTACTCCACATAGCAAAACCTTTGAGTGCTAAAATGATTTTAGCACCACTTCGTCTCTGCACATCATCAAGAATCTTGAGGTTATTTTCTAAAAGTTCCTCTTCACAAATATAATAGGGAGTCTCTATATCACA
>JAYEHI010000300.1:0-5107 GCA_034659455.1 Campylobacterota bacterium
TATAGATTTGTTCCTTATATAGGGTACAAGTTCTCTGACAATGTTGTTTTAAATACAGAGATTGAGTTTGAACATGGTGGTTCTGATGATAGTAGTGATCCTGAATTAAGTGGTGGTTATGTAAAAGTAGAGTTTATGTACCTAGACTTTCTTATCAATGAAAACTTAAACGCAAGAGTTGGTAACTTTCTTGTACCGATGGGGCTTATTAATGAAAGACACGAACCTACTCTCTTTACAACGGTGCAACGTCCACAAACATCAAGATACCTACTACCTTCTACTTGGCATGAGAGTGGTGGGATGGTATTTGGAAATATAGGTGATGATATCTCTTACAAGTTTGCAGTGGTTACAGCGATAGACACTCTAGATCCGGCAGATAAAGCAAAGGATGGTTCTAAATGGCTTAGAAATGGTCGTGGAGGTTCTTTTAAACAGAAAAACCCTGAGTTTGCCGGTGTTGCGAGAGTTGACTACACTGGTGTTAAAGGTCTTTTCATTGGAGCTTCTGCATACTACGGCTCTTCTGGTATAGGTGCAGAGTCTAAAACTGTAATGGCCGATGTTCACGGAGACTATAAAATAGCAGGTTTTAGGGCTTATGGTGTTTATACACAAACGAAACGTTCAAAAGCAGCTACTATTTCCTCTACTGCAGTAAGCGATGCTAAAGGTGGTTTCTTAAATCTTAGTTATGATCTTTTGTCTACAATGGGTTCAACATATTCTCTGCCAGTTTTTGCACAGTATGAGAGTGTTAATCCACAAGCTAAGTTTGCAGATGGAACTTCATTTGATTCTGTAAACACTACCTCTATCGGGATAAACTTCTTTCCTCAAGAACAAGTAGTACTCAAAGCAGACTATGCTATGGCTGATAATGACTACTCAAACACAGGCAAAGAGCTTAATACCTTTAGCCTATCTATGGGCTTTATATTTTAAGATGAAAACTTTAATCCTCTTAGCGGCTCTACTCTACTCTAGCCTACAAGCTCAGATACTCATCTCTCCCATAGATTCTATGAAGGAGAGCTTTGGCATAGATAGCCAGATAAGTAAAAAGAACATTCTACTCTCAAAGAGTAAGTTTCAAAAAGTACAAAAAAACGCCCAGCTCAAACTAGATACAAAGATATATAGAATCTTTAATGCCACTAGAGATGACAAAGTTCTTGGCTATGGTGTTTTAGTAAACAGAAAAGTGCGTTCAAAAAACACAGTAGTCCTCTATATCATAAAAGATGACACTCTTCAAAGTATGGATATCGTGGCGTTTAATGAACCACTTGAGTATATCCCCTCAAAGACTTGGAATGAGCAGTTTAACAACACTCCAACCTCTCAAATGTTGCAGCTTAATCGTGACATACCAACAATTACAGGAGCTACTATGAGTGCTAGAAGTATTACTGATGGTTCTCGTATTGCATTTGCACTTTACAACACACTTCTAAAAGGAAAATAGCTTGCGTTTTACAGTGATAAAAGATTTAAAATCAGATAGTGCCATGCGACCCATACTCAGTGGTTTACTACTGTTTATACTTCTTTATCTTATCGCAGACTTTTTTGTAAAAAACTCTAGCATAGGTCTTTTTAGTGATGCCCTTACTCTTAGCCTTCTAGGAAATGCCGATGAGTTTTTAGACCCTATCAGTGAAGCATACTTTTTAGAACTGCTCCACGCTGAGACTTTCTTTTTGATGATGATTCTTTTAACCCTTAGTACTGTCTATATTCGTCTCTACTCTAAGGCAAAGCTCTCACTACTATTGCTCAATATCACTATGGCTACAGCTATAACTTCGCTTATAGCACTTGGGCTCTCTTTCTACCTCTCTATTAGCTTTATAAATGTTTATGTTATAAGTTTTTTTATCTGGCACACTGGGGCTATAGTTATGAGTCTTCTCTCATATTGGAGACTCTATTTTGACTAAAGCATATAAGTTTTCCATACTCTATTTTTTACTTTTTTCTTTTCTTCTCATGGCAACTGCAGTGATGCTTTTTGAACATAAGATAGGTTTTTCAAAACTTGAAGTTTTGCAGTACTACTTAGGCAATAAAGAGAGTTTTATGATAGCAAAGAGTCCTCTTGGCCTTTTGAAGATTATACTCCCTCATATCTTTGCATTTGGACTCTTTATGATGGTGATTCTTCACTTCTTGGCGTTTACAGAACATAAAAATACAAAAAAACTTCCCTATATTATCTATGGTTCATACATCTCTGCGTTTACGGAGCTATTTGCTCCTTTTTTGATTATCGGGGGCTTTGAGTTTTTTGCCTATATAAAGATAACTGCATTTTTCTCGCTTTTTGGACTACAGACCTATGTGAGTTGGTTACTCTATAGCTCCATCATGAAAGGTTAGAGCGTCTACAAAAAAGTCTATGTTGCTACTTACAACAGTCTCTCCCGTTTCTTCAACAACTATGTAAGCTAAAGGCAAAGAGTTTAAAAAGCTATATGCAACTGCTTTTGGCATAACACTCGCCGCAGTGGCGTAAGCGTCAATATCACTACTAGGAAGTGTTGATACAAGTGTGATAGAAGCAAAGTTTCTCTCTGATTGTTTTGTTTTTGGGTTTATGAGGTGATTATGCTCTTTACTCTCAACATAGCGATTATAATTTCCACTCGTTGTGATACCCATGTTTACATGTTTTGTAGTAAAGGATGCTAAGGATTTTTTGCCAAAAGGGTTTTTCACCTCTATCTTACAAGTATCTAAACAGCGGATATCTCCACTTAGGGCTACACTGCCTTGTATAATGCCATTTATCTTTAAATACTCTGCTGCTCTATCTATACCATAGCCCTTCCCCATTCCACCAAGATCTACCTTAACACCGCTAACAATCTTTGCAGATTTTTCATCAAATGCCAATGCCGATAGAGAAGTTCTCGTGGCGTTTAGCTCTGTAGAGTCTGGAACCCTCTGCTCCTCTCCAAACCGGTAGAGATCTTTTGTTATAGAACCTATGGCTACATTAAAGTAGCCACCACTCTCTTTGTAGTACCTTTTACTTAAAGAGAGCGCTTCATATGTATAAAGATTTATCTCGGCTGTTTTGTTTTGGTTGAGTTTATATATAGGAGATTTTTTATCATAAGAAGAGAGTGATTTTTCTACCCGTTTTAATGTTTTAAATACATTCTTAAAGTGATGAGAATCTTGCTCTTGCACCTTCACAGTTGCAAAAGTTCCCATCATCACTTTTGTTCTTGTAACTATCTCTGCTTGCAAAAAAGAAGCAAATATTAAAAAGGTTACAAACAGTTTCATTTAACTATATATTTACAACTTCGTTTATCTCTAAACCAAAGCCACCTAAACCGACCAAGTCAGTCTGTTTTGTTGAACTTAAGAGATTCATCTTAGAAACGCCAAAAGACTTAATGATTTGAGCACCTATACCAAACTCTTTAGGCTCAGAGTTGTCTTGGTGGTTTGTCTTGTTTATAAAGACTAAAAGACCACTATTTAGTTTTAAATACTCTATAGACTTCACAAGATTATTGTATTTATCTTGGTTAAGAAGTAAGTCAATGTCTGGAATAACATTGTGAACTCTCACGTTTGCAACCTCACCAGTTGAGTAAAATTCTATTGCTGTATGCTCTATACCATCATGATCTTCAAAGGTGTGTTGGTTTACTTTTACTCCAAAAAACTCTATCTCTTGTTTTTTTGTCGCTTTTATAAGTGACTCATTTGCTAATCTATACTCCACGATATCTGAGATAAAGACAGTTTTTAGGTTATGCTTCTCACCAAAAATATCTAAATCATCACGACGAGCCATCGTCCCATCTTCTTTGATGATTTCACATATTACGCCAGCTTCACTAAGTCCTGCTAAACGACAGATATCAACAGAACCCTCTGTATGCCCTGTTCTTATGAGTGTTCCACCATCTTTTGCTATCAGAGGAAAGATATGCCCGGGTTTTACAAGCTCCTCAGGTTTTGAGATAGGGTTTGCAAGTATACGGATAGTATCATCACGTTCTGCCGCAGATATACCAGTAAGTGCATCTCTTGCGTCTACAGAGACTGTAAACGCCGTCTCATAAGAAGATGTATTTGAGCTAACCATAGGATTTAAGTCCAATTTTGTAGCTATAGATTTACTTAGTGCTACACAAATAAGTCCACGAGCATGCATAGCCATAAAGTTTACATGCTTTGGCGAACTAAACGCAGCGGCATAAACTAAATCACCCTCGTTTTCTCTATCTTCATCATCTATCATGATGACCATA
The DNA here is from genome assembly GCA_034659455.1 of Campylobacterota bacterium. Taxonomy (GTDB): domain Bacteria; phylum Campylobacterota; class Campylobacteria; order Campylobacterales; family Sulfurimonadaceae; genus Sulfurimonas. The sequence goes on from JAYEHI010000300.1 coordinate 4,281, forward strand.
TTGCCTTTTTTTATCTCTTCTATCGCTTCTGTTACTCTCTGTGTAGGTGTCATAAATTCTCTTTTGATTATTTTGAAAGATTATATAAAAATTATAATTAAAAAGAGGTCAAAAAACTTTTTTATAATTTTGCACTAAAACCCTTGACATAAAAGAGACTTTTGCCTATAATTTCGCTCCAACAAACATAGTAATATGCTTGTTAAGTGTCGCGGAATAGAGCAGTTCGGTAGCTCGTCGGGCTCATAACCCGAAGGTCGCAAGTTCAAATCTTGCTTCCGCAACCAATTCTTTAACTTAATATTAATGTTGGGGTATCGCCAAGCGGTAAGGCACCAGTTTTTGGTACTGGCATTCGGGGGTTCGAATCCCTCTACCCCATCCACCTTTAAAAAAATAATTAATTTTTGTTTTAATCAAGGCGGTTTCGATTGAGCAATACGTAAGTATGCGAAAGAGACACCAACGAAGAGTAAAGCTAAAAGTAATATTTTTAAGTGTCGCGGAATAGAGCAGTTCGGTAGCTCGTCGGGCTCATAACCCGAAGGTCGCAAGTTCAAATCTTGCTTCCGCAACCAATCTTTAAAAAAAATCAAACATTAATTATTAATATTTCCATTGGGGTATCGCCAAGCGGTAAGGCACCAGTTTTTGGTACTGGCATTCGGGGGTTCGAATCCCTCTACCCCATCCACACCATCAATCTTTAATCTCATAAATTTTTCAATGTCAAAAATCTATTAATATCTGTTGACTCAGTTTTACTAGTCAATCCATCTTCTAAAATTGAACCTCTTTTTTCTCTTTACTCTTAATATATCTGGCAT
>JAYEHI010000301.1:0-5057 GCA_034659455.1 Campylobacterota bacterium
CTAAACGAAGTTCATCACTCCAAGGCATGATAGACATTTCTAAAAATGGAATATGGGGCATAGAGATACCATAAGCAAACTTTTTAGCAAAAAGATGATCACCTATAAGAAGAGAGTCTTTCATACTTCCAGATGGAATTCTAAAAGCTTGAGCAATAAAAAAGATAACAAAGAGAACTATAACTACAGTTCCTGTCCATGAGTTGGACCATTTATAAGCTTTGTGAAGAGTCTCTTTCATCTATGCGTTCTTCTTTTTTTGTGCATTTGCTTTTGCAGCTTTGAGTGTGTTACTTAGAAGCATAGCAATAGTCATCGGTCCAACACCACCTGGACTTGGAGTAATGTATGAACTCTTTTTGCTTACAGCATCAAAGTCAACATCGCCTACAAGTTTTCCCTCTTTAGTTCTACTTACACCAATATCTACAATAACTACGTCCTCTTTAACCATATCTTCTGTTATGAGATTGATAACACCAACACCCACCAGAATAACATCTGCGTTTAATGTATGGCGTTTAAGGTCATCTGTAAAGATGTGACAAACTTCAACCGTTGCATCGGCGTTTAGAAGTAGGGCAGCCATAGGTTTTCCAACAATATTTGAAGCTCCAACAACAACACAGTTTTTACCCTTTACATCGATGTCATACTCTTTTAAAAGTTCCATCACACCAAGGGGTGTACACGGCACAAAACCATCTAGGTTTGTTACTAAACGCCCAACATTATAGGGGTGGAAACCATCTACATCTTTTTCTGGAGCTACAAGTTCGAGAAGTTTTGTAGTGTCTATTTGTGGGGGGAGAGGAAGCTGAATGAGAATTCCATCGATGCTATCATTTTCATTCATACTGATGATGGTTCTCTCTATAGCTTCTTGAGAGATATTTTCAGGCATATCGTGTGTTATAGAGTAAAATCCTACACGGTCACAAGCCTTCTTCTTCATGTTTACATATGCAGCACTTGCTGGGTCTTGACCAACTAAAACAACTGCTAAACCAGGGGTGCAACCACAAGTCTCTTTTAATGTTTTAACTTCTTCACTAATCTGAAGTTCTATTTTTTTTGAAAGAGCTCTACCATCTAATAACTGCATTTAAACCTCATAAATATTATTTCTGATATTATACCCTTTTAAAATAATAATAGGCTAATAATGAAATATATACTCTTTTTACTCTCGCCATTTTATCTCTATGGAGCAAGTAGTTTTATCACTCCTGTTGAGTATGCAGCACAACTCTATAAAAACCCACGAGGAATAGGATGTCATCACTGCCATGGAGATAATGGAGAAGGAAAACTTATAGCAAACTATAAGCATAAGGGAGAGGCAAAAAGTTTTAGTGGTCCGAAAATCAAGACAGTCAAATATAGTGAGTTCTATAAAGCACTTAACAAAAGAAAAAATGGAATGCCAAGATATTTTTTAACTGACAAAGAGGTGCAAGCACTCTACCTACACCTTCATAGAAATGACAAAAAGGAGACAAGGGATGTTAAGTAAAATAGAAGAAGCTTATAGCAATAGAGACTTAGAGTCATTAGATGCTCTTGCAATTCCAACATTTAGAGAGATAAATAGAAAAAACAGTTTCAAATCTCCCTTAATGCTCTCATGCAATAACATAAAACATTTACTCAAAATAGAATCCTTAGAGGCAGACTGCATTATGCTTAATCTTGAAGATGGTGTTTCAAAAGAGGAGAAGCCTTTTGCACTTGTACTATGTGCTATCTTTTTAAGTAGACTCAAAAAGAGTGAGAAGAAGCTTGTAGTACGTGTCAATGCACTTAATGAGGGTGGTTATGAAGAGATAACATACCTGAATCAGTTTATGCCTGATGCCATTCGTGTCCCAAAAATAGAGAATGAAAAAGAGGTCAGAAGTGTTCTCGCCCTTTTAAATGAGGAGATAGACCTGCATCTCTCTATAGAGACGGCACAGAGTTGGCATAACCTCTCTACTTTAGCTGTAAACAGAAGAGTCTCTGTCTTTTATTTAGGTGTCTTAGACCTCTTTGCTGACATGAAGCTCTCTCAGTCGCTTATAGATTTAGATAACCCTACGATGCATTATATACTCTCTCATTTTCTTATAAGCTCTAAGGCGATGGGTGTAAAACCTGTCTCTTTTGTTTTTCAAGAGTTTAAAGAAGAGCTTACTTTTCAGCGTTGGCTTGATTTAGAAAAAACTATGGGTTATGATGCAAAAGGGTGTATATCTCCAAACCAAGTGAAACTTGTAAATAAAACCTTTGTAGATAAAGAGGCTGAGCTTGAACGTGCAAAAATAATTATAAAGCTTTTTGAGATGCATAGAGACGAAGGAATTACTGGTTTTGTGGACGAAGAGTATGGTTTTATAGATGAGCCAATCTATAAAGGAGCGTTAGCTCTTTTAGAGGAGTAAATTACTCCATTTTTTACTACTGGTGGTTATCATACTCATTAAAGTCGATTTTCTCTCGCCATTGTACCCCTTCATAACCTGTTTTATATCCAAAGTTAAAAAGTTTTGTCATTTTAGTTGGGTCAAATTCGGTAGGAACATCTATGATGTCCGGCATCTTCTCAGGGATAGTTGCCATCTTAAAGTTTATATCTTTTTGTTGACTACTGTGATAGAGTCTATACATACTTCTGTCAAAAAGCAGATCCATCTCTGTAAGCACGTAGGCCTCTATAATACTTAGGGGTGCTTGTTCTATAGGCTTGTAGATATCTCGTTGTCTATATTTTCGGTTAGCAACAGTGTAGAGAGTAGCATCAAAGTTGGTATTTGCATGCTCTTCAAACTCAAGGACCTCTCCCCAGTTGACTAAAAGTCCTATCATGAAAACTTGTGTATAGATACCACCATCAACATGCATCTGGTAGTACTGTTTCTCTTCAACATCCACTGCTATATACTCAGGTGGAAGGTAGATAGGCAGAGCAGTTGAAGCATAAATAACATCTCGAAATCTTTTGTATTTATCAGCTCTATTACTCGAAGCGATAGCCCCCATATCCCATACTGTAAGTTGGCCGGTGTCGATGTTAGTAGTACCTATGTAGAGACGGCGTCCTTTTTTATGCTCTTGTGCAATTTTATCTAAGAACTCTTTGTTGAAGTTCTCTTTAAAGAGTTTTTTAAGTGGCTTGGCGTTCATAACGTAGCCATAGCCAAAGATATGCAAGAGTGAAGAGGTGAAAACCTCTTCGGTATGCATTTTTGTATAAAAATACTCTACTTTTTTGAGCTCCTCTTTCCCTAAAAAGACAAAAGGAGCCATTACCGCTCCCGTAGAGACGCCCGTAACTATGTCAAAGTTTGGAATGGTCCCTCTTTTTGTCCACCCTACAAGCAGACCAGTACCAAACGCGCCACGACTGCCTCCACCCGTAAGGGCGAGTATATCCATGGGAACGGAGCCATTGACGTCGCTATACTTCTGCGCTTTTTGAGTGAGAACTTTTCCTAAGCTATTTTTGATAGAGCAGTGCTCAGTAGAGTTGATGTCTAAATCAATAGCTCCCCATGGAAGTTTCTGTGAGTACTGGTCAGGAAGAGGTGTAGGTCGCGAGGCACAACCTACTAAGAGAAAGAGGAGAGAAAAGAGAGCTATATATCGCACACTTTACCTTCCAATCGCATTATCAAGATAAGCAACAGAGATATGGTAGTTGTAGTAGTCCACAACGAGTGCTGCTTTTGCATCTATATAACCTTGTCTGGCTTGCTGTAGTTCAATATAATCAGAGAGCCCATGCTCGTAGCGTTTAGATGCTTGGTCAAACTTCTCTGAAGAGACTTGAACAAGGCTTTGTGAGAGCTCTACAGAGTCTCTACTCTTATAAAGATTGATATAAGCCTGTGTTGTTCCTTTTTTTATACGAAGTTTTGAGTCATGTAGTGTAAAGTTCGCAATACTTTTGTTGATAACCTTCTCTTGCTTCTTCGCGCTTGTTAATCCCCCCTCATAGATATTCCAGTCAAGGTTGAGAGTCGCTTGCCACTGGTTATCGGGTGTAAATTGATTAAATTTTTCAACTTTCTGTTTTGTGTAGTCTGCTGCAAGATATAGAGATGGGTAGTAGCCTGAGGATGCTTCATCTATCTCAGCAGTAGAAGCTTCTATGAGAGACTCCTCCTTTTTCAGGGTAGCTCTGTTTTCATAGGCATAGAGAATAGACTCTTTTAGGGTAAGTGAATAGTGCTTTAGGGACTCAAACAGGGACTTTAACACTAACTCTTTGGAGTAGACTGAGTACTCTCTCTCAAGCTCCTCAAAACCAACAACTTCATCTAGGCTGGCATAGGATATTTTAAGATTATACTCGGCTTTTTTAAGATCAAGTTTTGCTTGAATAAGTGAAACCTTTGCATCACTTACATCAATTTTTGTTCGAATACCTGCATCAAAATATTTTTGTGATCGATAGAGTTGCGCTTCATTGAGTTTTACATTCTCTTGGTGTACATCTATAAGAGCCTTTGCGTTTAAGACATTGTAGTAAGCCTCTTTAACATCACGTTTTTTATCACTAATATCTTGAATAGTCTGCATAGCGTAGGAGTCAGCACTAAACCTGCTACTATCAACACTCCCACCAGTTTTTCCAAAGTCGTAGAGTATCTGTTTTGCTGAGAGTTTACCTAGTATGATGTTGTCATCAATCATACCCCCAGAACCACCAAAAGTGTCTGTCATACCAGCCTTACCAGCTGATGCATAGAGGTCAACTCTTGGAAGATAACCTGAAAATGCACCATCATAACGACTCTGTGATGCTTTATGACTTGCTCTACTTATCTCTAAGTTTGGAGAGGTCTTAAGAGATTTCAGTATTAATTCATCAACTGTGTATATCTCAGTGGCATTTAGATTCAAGGCTAATGCCGTTAAACCGAAATATTTTAATAGAGTGCTTCTTTTCATTATATTGACTCCCTTCTAGCTATCTCATCTTCAACACTTACAAATTTCTCTCGCATTGTCTCGAGTAGAACATACAAAACTGGTACAAAAAGAGTCGATATAAATGTTGCGGCAATCATACC
>JAYEHI010000302.1:0-5039 GCA_034659455.1 Campylobacterota bacterium
ACTATCTTGAACTTTATAATTATGAAAAAAGCTAAAAAACGCTATCCTTACAAACTTATATAAATACGGTTAGATAAAGGATAAAAATGGTTAAGTCTCTTAGAGGAATGAATGATATTTTAAGTGAGGATTATGAACGTTTTACTTACTTCATAAACACAGCAACGGATGTAGCGCAAAAATATGGTTTTCATTTTATCGAGACTCCACTTTTAGAAGAGACCGCTCTTTTTAAGCGTTCAGTTGGCGAGTCTAGCGATATCGTTGGAAAAGAGATGTATCAGTTCATCGACAAAGGTGAAAATGATGTCTGTCTTCGTCCTGAGGGAACAGCTGGCGTTGTAAGAGCATTTATACAGAAGAAACTTGACAAAGCAGGTGGTATTCACCGTTACTTCTACCACGGTTCTATGTTTCGTTATGAGAGACCACAAAAGGGTCGTCTAAGACAGTTTCACCAGTTTGGTGTTGAGAGTTTTGGAGTAGATAGTGTTTATGAAGATGCCAACATGATAATGATGGTAAGCGACATTCTCAAACGCTGTGGCATCGGCTACAGACTTCAACTCAACTCATTGGGTGATCAAAACTGTATGCCTCAATATCGTGACTCATTAGTGGCATTTATTGAGTCTGTAGAGGATGAGATATGTGAAGATTGTAAACGCCGTAAAGAGACTAACCCTATCCGTGTGCTTGATTGTAAAAACGAAAAGTGTCAGTCACTCTATGAAAATGCTCCGAAACTTCTCAACTCACTTTGCGAGGGGTGTGAGAGTGACTTTACGAAACTCAAAAAGATTCTTGATGACAATGAGATAGTGTATGAGATAGACACTAACCTAGTACGTGGACTCGACTACTACTCTAAAACGGCGTTTGAGTTCGTAAGTGACAACATCGGAAGCCAGAGTGCTATAGCTGGTGGTGGACGTTATGATAGACTTGTAGAGTTTTTAGATGGGCGTGCGACTCCAGCTGTTGGTTTTGCGATGGGTATAGAGCGTTTAATGGAGCTTATAGTTATGCCTGAAACTGAGCGCGAGGGTTATTACCTAGGTTCACTTGATAATGACACTATGGACCTTGTCGTTTCTCTTGCTCACAAGAAACGCCAAACCGACAAAGTGACTCTTGAATTCAAAGCAAAAAACTTCAAAAACCACCTCAAAGCCGCTGATAAAGCAAATGCAAAATATTTCTGTATCATTGGTGAAAATGAGAAAAACGATGGTAATATCCGAATCAAGAACTTAGAAGACAAATCAGAAAACACTATACTTCTAAAAGACTTTTAAGTGCTTAAAGCATCTGCTTTAGAGTTGAGCGAATGAATAGATACGGCATGCAAATATGGGCAGAAGACAACTTCATCATTCAAGGTGATGAAGTCGTTCTAAACCACAAATCACACCCTTCACTTCTTGATATAACAGACCAAATCAGACAAAATGGCACTCGTGGACCTATTTTACTTCGTTTTCCTCATCTAATAAAGAAACAGATTTCAAAACTCTACGGGTGCTTTAATTTTGCGATAAAAGAAAATACTTATAAAGGAGAATTTAAAGCTGTATTTCCTCTCAAGGTAAATCAGTTTCCCCATCTTGTAGATGCTGTGATAAAAGAAGGAGAAGAGTTTAACTACGGACTTGAAGCTGGAAGTAAAGCCGAACTCATTTTAGCCATGAGTAAAACTCTTACTAACTCTCACATCACAGTAAATGGCTTTAAAGATAAAGAGATGATTACACTGGCATTTATAGCTGCACAGAGTGGGCATAACATCACAATAACCATAGAAGGGCTCGGTGAACTTAGAACCATCATAGAAGTTGCTCGTGAGTCTAAGCTTAAAGTTCCAAATATAGGCATACGAGTGAGGCTTCACTCCGCAGGAAGTGGCACTTGGGCAAAGAGTGCGGGAATGGACGCTAAATTTGGTCTCACTGCGACTGAGATTTTAGAAGCGACAAGGTTGCTTGAGTCTGCTTCTTTGTTAGATAAGTTTACAATGGTGCACTTTCACATAGGTTCGCAGATGACAGATATTGCTCCCATCAAAAGAGCTTTAAGAGAGGCTGGAAATATCTATGCAGAGCTCAAGGTTCTAGGTTCAGATGCTCTTAGCAACATAAATATCGGTGGTGGTTTAGCAGTTGCTTACGAACAACATGAAAACGCCACTCTTCACAACTACTCGCTAGAGGAATTTTCTAGTTCGGTAGTCTTTTTACTTGGTGAAATTATGGATGCAAAAGGTGTTAAACATCCTGATGTTTTCACAGAATCGGGTCGCTATGTTGTTGCTTCTCACGGCGTTTTAATCACTCCCGTATTGGAGCTTTTCACACAAGACTACCAAGAAGAACTTCTCAACTTCAAAGAAGAGAACCCTCCTCTTATAACAGAACTAAGAGAGTTATACAAACACTTAAACCCTAAAAACTGCATAGAGTACCTCCATGATGCGCTAGATCACAGTGAATCACTACTTACACTTTTTGACCTTGGTTATATAGACCTACAAGATAGGTCAAATGCTGAAATACTTGTCCATAATATTATTAAAAAATCTCTCTCTTTGACTTCTGGACTCAACACTCAAGAGCTAAAGCAACTCCAAGTAAACCTGCAAGAACGCTATCTTATAAATGCTTCCATCTTTCAAAGTCTGCCCGATTATTGGGGGCTAAAACAACACTTTCCCGTTATGCCACTCCATCACCTCTCAAAAGAGCCTATACGTGGTGCTAGTATATGGGACATCACTTGCGATAGTGATGGAGAGATAGCCTTTAATCCTGACAAACCTCTCGTTTTACATGATGTAGATTTAACAAAAGAGGATTATTACTTAGGTTTTTTTAATGTTGGGGCGTATCAAGAAGTCCTAGGCATGAGCCACAACCTTTTTACTCATCCAAATGAGTACACTGTTCTCATAGATGAAAATGGCTACACTATAACTAACACTCAAGAGTCTAAAAACATACTTGATATTTTAAACTCTCTAGGCTATAACAGCGATGAACTCTTAAAAAAACTTAAAATGGACTTGACAAAGAGTTCCTTTATCACAAAAAAAGAAAAAAGTGATACACTTACAAAACTAGAAACTTTTGTAAAACAAAATGGCTATCTAAGAACTACAAGTTAAGGCACCTTATGGGAATTTATGCAGATATAAAAGAAGACTTTTCAAATGCTTACAACAACGACCCAGCACTTAAATCAAAACTAGATTTTTTGTTTAACTATCCTGGTGTATGGGCTATCGCATGGTACAGAATAGCTCATAAACTTCACAAATCTAGCTTTACTAGACTTGCTCGTATGATTATGGGGCTTAATCAGATTTTCACTCATATAGACATCCACCCATCTGCAGAGATAGGAAACCGGGTATTTATTGACCATGGCACAGGAGTCGTTATCGGTGAAACGGCAATTATAGAAGACGATGTTGTGATTTACCAAGGAGTAACACTTGGTGGTGTTTCATTAGAACATGGCAAGCGTCATCCTACTATTAAAAAGGGTGCTGTTATTGGAGCTGGTGCTAAAGTTCTAGGAAATATTACCATTGGAGAGTATGCAAAAATTGGTGCAAACTCTGTAGTAGTTAAAGAGGTGCCAGACTGCTCTACTGCAATCGGTATTCCTGCACACGTCATCGAAAAAGGAAGATGTGTTGACCCATTTATGCACAATATGCTTCCAGATATAAACAAAGAGATGTTTGAGTATCTACTTAAGCGCGTTGCTATTTTAGAGCATGTCATCGTTGAAGACAATAAAGAAGTTCTCGAAGAGGACTTAGAGCTAGAACATATCTATGACTCTTTCATTAAAGCAATGAAAAGCTAACTATGAGTATAATAACTTCAAATTTTTTATTGGAGATTTTTTATGCTAACAAACCGCATTAACACACTATCTGAATCAATTACTATTGCTATTACCACTCTTGCACAGGAGTTGAAAGCTGAAGGTAAAGATATACTGAGTTTTTCCGCTGGAGAGCCAGACTTTGGAACTCCGCAAGTTATCAAAGATGCTGCAATTACCGCAATAAACAATGACTTCACAAAATACACTGCAGTTGATGGTATTCCTGCCCTTAAAGAGGCTGTTTCCAACAAACTTAAACGCGACAATGGTTTAACTTATGCTCCAAATCAAATCATCGTTAATAATGGTGCGAAGCATTCACTATTTAATCTTTTTTCAGCGACTATAGATGCAGGTGATGAAGTAATCATCCCTGCTCCTTATTGGGTTACTTACCCTGAACTAGTAAAATACTGTGGAGGTACAGTAGTTGAGATAGAGACTCACGATGTTTCAGCATTTAAAATCACTCCAGAACAGTTAAAAGCTGCACTTACACCTAAAACTAAGATGCTTGTGCTTACAACACCATCGAATCCTACTGGTAGCGTTTATAGTGAAGATGAGCTAAAAGCATTAGGTAAGGTTCTTGAAGGAACTGACGTTATCGTAGCAAGTGATGAGATGTATGAAAAACTTATCTACGAAGGTACTTTTACATCTGCTGCTGCTGTAAGTGATGATATGTTTCAAAGAACCGTTACTATAAATGGACTCTCAAAATCTGTAGCAATGACAGGATGGCGTTTTGGTTATATGGCTGCAGCAAATGCTGACCTTATCAAAGCAACTAAGAAACTTCAGTCACAAAGCACGTCTAACATCAACTCTATTACTCAAATGGCTGCTATCGTTGGTCTAGATGGACAAGCAGATGATGACATAGAGATGATGAGAGTAGCATTTAAAGCCCGTCGTGACGAAGCGGTAGAGCTTTTTAATGCTATAGATGGTTTAAGTGTTTTAAAGCCTGATGGTGCATTTTATCTTTTTGTAAATATCTCAGAAGTCAGCAATGACTCACTTAAGTTTGCAAAAGATCTACTTGCTCAAAAAGAAGTAGCGGTCGTTCCAGGTGTAGGCTTTGGAAGTGAAGGTTACTTTAGATTTAGTTTTGCAACAGATGTAGAGAGTATCCGTACTGG
>JAYEHI010000303.1:0-5008 GCA_034659455.1 Campylobacterota bacterium
CTATCTATCAACTTTAGATTTATTACGGCAATTTAGTGTTGAAGATATTTTTAAAATGAGAGATGAGTTAGTTGAAATAATTGGACTTGAAATTTAACTGGTAGTTGTGTAGAGAGGTATGGATATAAAGATAGTAATGGCTCCCATGTTTTATAAAGTAAGATAACATAAGAAAGTAACTTAACCGTGAAATTTTACAATAAAAAAGTTATACTATCCCTAACAAAAGTTGACTATAAAAGGAGGTAGATTATGTATTTCAAAATATTTAAACACACTAAACAAGAGTTGGTGACAACTATATAGATCTAACTATTGTCACTAAATCAAAAATATTTGGAGACAACAATGTACAAAAAACTAAAAGAGATAAACGCCAAACCGAAGGTTTTTGAGTTCTATACCGCTGAAGCTTTGTGGGCGGACGAGTATACCTCAAAACAGATGCTAGAGTATCACCTAAACCCTGATATCGATGTATCTTCGAGAAACAAAAAGTTTATAGAGAAATCATCTCAGTGGATTATGGAAGAGTTTAAGTTAAACGCTAAGAGCAGAATCTGTGACTTTGGTTGTGCGGTGGGGCTTTATACTTCTGTGTTTGTAAAGAGTGGGGCAAAAGTAACTGGTATAGACTTTTCAAAAAGCTCTATAGAGTATGCAAGAGAGGTTGCAAAAAAAGAGAAGCTAAAGATAGAGTATGTACATCAAAACTACTTAGAGTTTGAGAGTGATGAGAAGTACGACCTCATAACTATGATAATGTGCGACTTTTGTGCACTCAGTCCAACACAAAGAGAGCTTCTGCTTCGTAAGTTTTATAACTTACTCAATGAGGGTGGAGCTATTTTGTTAGATGTTTACTCTCTCAATGCCTTTGAAAAAAGAGAGGAGAGTAGCGTTTATGAACTTAACCAGCTTGGACATTTCTGGTCAGCTGAGGAGTACTACGGTTTTGTAAATACTTTTAAGTATAGTGATGAAAAAGTAGTGCTAGACAAGTATACTATAGTCCAAGAAGACAGCTCAAAAGTTATCTACAACTGGTTACAGTACTTTAATGTCGAGAGCTTACAAAAAGAGTTTACAGATGCAGGACTACATGTTAAAGCAGTTTACAATGATGTAGCTGGTTCAGTGTTTACACAAGATAGCGAAGAGTTTGCTGTTGTTGCAGTGAAAAAATAGACTAAGAGTCAAGTACTTACTTGACTCTTACCCTGATACAAATATACAAAGGTAAATATAGTATGAAGAAAAACACTCTGCACTTTTTTTGTGGAAAAATGGCAGCAGGAAAGTCAACTCTCTCTAAAGAGTTAGCCAGAGAATACGATGCAGTTCTCTTATGTGAAGATGAAATCCTCTCAACACTCTACCCCACAGAGATATCTACCATAGAAGACTATCTGAACTACTCTCTTCGACTCAAGGTATTTATGAAGAGCCATGTCATAGGACTCTTAGAAAAAGGTAACTCTGTAGTGATGGACTTTCCTGCAAACACACCAAGACAAAGAGCATGGTTTAAAGAGCTCTATGAGAGTGCAGGAGTAGAACATACTCTCCACTTTCTCAACAAGTCAGATGAGCTCTGTAAAATGCAACTCAAAAAGAGAAACAAAACTCTCCCCGAAAATGCACCCTTAACAAGCGAAGCGACATTTGATGCCATGACGAAGTTCTTTGAAGCACCTCGTGATGAAGAGGGTTTCAATACTCGAACATATACATAAAATATTGGAGAGATAATGCTAAGAGCAGAGTTATTGTCTACGTTTAGAACGGTTTTGAAGTGACTGGTGGGAAAAAAGTAAAACTGGAAGTACAAATATGAGAGAGTAGAGATTTACTCACAAATTCAACCACTTTGAGAAGAGTGTTAGAAGTTATAGAGTAGTTTCTTAAAATATAGTATAATATTATCTATGAAATTAACTAGTTAATTACAAGGTAGATAAAATGGTAAAATATGCACAAAGTGAACTCTTTTCAATCACGGACTTTACAAAACAGATTGGAAATGCTGTTAGTAGTATAAAAGAGCACTCTCTTGAAAAGATAGGCATCCTTAAAAACAACAAACTTGAAGCCGTTGTAATCTCTACAGATGAATACGAAAGACTCAAAGCTCTTGAAGAAGAGATGGAGCTAGCGGAACACACTCAAATATACAATGCAGTACAACAAAGAAAAGAGACTCCTATCTCCAAATATGTCTCCATGGAAGAGATGGCTAAAAAGTTCGATATTGATTTAGATAAAGTCTAGTCAATGTATGCATTACAATACCACCCTTTAGTAGAGTCGGATTTAAAACAGTTAAACAACTCTGTCCGCATAGAAGTCTTCAAAAAACTCAAAAAAATTCAACAATCCCCAGAACTTGGAAAACCTCTTGGTAACAAAAATAACATGAACTTAACAGGACTGTTTAAAGTCTATGTAGCGAAAAAACAAGTTCGGATTGTTTATGAGGTAATTGATAATGTACTTGTTGTTAAAGTTATAACTATTGGGAAACGAGAGAGTATGGAAGTTTATAAACAGGCTGAGGAAAGAAGGTAGTATCTTAAAAATTTTATATAGAATTTTCCCAAACTCCAACAAAAACATCAACAGCTTCCTTAATCTCCTCCTCACTAAACCCACCAAAGCCCATTCTTAGAGCTTCAAACTCTCCGCCTGAACGCTCTTTGGCGAAGTAGAGTTTTATGCTTTTTTCTTCAGCTAAGGTCTTAAGCTTTTCTATGTCAAATGCCGTGCTTGTTGGGTAGATGAGTATGGCTAGTCCTCCTCCTTGGCTTAGTATCTCCATACTATCACCTAGTTTGGCTTTGAGTAGGTCTCTCATGAGGTTGTGCTTTTTCTTGTTGAGTGTTCTTATCTTCCTTAGGTGGCGTTCCCAATGACCCTCAGCCATGAAAAGCTCTAGGGTCTTTTGAGTGGTGAGTGCTACTCTTGGGAAGTGTGCATCGTAACTCTCTTTGTAAAGTGGTAAAAGGTGATTTGGTAGAACCATGTAGCTCACTCTCAAAGCTGGTGAGAGCGACTTGGCAAACGTTCCCATGTAAACCACTCTATCGGAGTTGTCTAAGCCTTGGAGTGAGGGGATGGGACGACTAGAGTAACGCAGTTCACTGTCATAATCATCCTCGATGATTAGAGCGTCCTCTTTCTCTGCCCACTCTAAAAGTTTGAGTCGGTTTGAGATGGGCATGGAAACGCCAGTTGGGTACTGGTGTGATGGCGTTATGTAGATTAGCTTGGCATTTGAGTTCTCTAGCTCTTTTAAGTCTATGCCATTTTTATCTACGCTTATCTTCACAACTGAGTAACCATACTCTTCATAGACTCGTCTTGCTACATGATAGCCGGGGTTTTCCATGCCAAAAGTGCCGTACTTTGGTTTGACAAGCTTTGCCAAAAGTCCCATAGAGTCACTAAAACCTCCACAGATTACGATCTGACTTGCAGAGCATTTCACCCCACGAGATGCAGTGATGTACTTACATATCTCGACTCTTAGACCCTCTTCACCCTGCCCATCTAAGTATGCTCCGAAATCAAGTAACTCATCTATCGCCTTACTAAAGAGTCGTTTCCAGAGTTTGAGGGGAAAGGAATCTTTTGAGAGTCGTGCAGGGAAGAAGTCGTACTTGTACACTTTTGTTTTTGGCGAGATTGGCTCCTCTTGTCTCTCACTCTTAAACTCATCGAAGTAAGTATCTATGACGACATACCCACTTTTGGGCTTACTCTCTATGTAGCCCTCTGCATAGAGCTGAGTGTATGCAGACTCTACTGTTGTTTTACTAAGGTTGTAAGTAGAAGCTACCTTTCTGATGGAGGGGAGTTTCTCACCAACACCATAGTTTGTGACTATGTCCTCTTTGATGGCGTTAAAGAGCTGAATATGAAGTGGCGTTTTAGAATCTGGCTCAAGTATATACAAAACTGTCCTTATAAACTTTAAATATTTTGGCACTTTTAGTAAGTACAGATAAGTGTAATAATACCACAAGAAAAACACGGAGGTAAGTTTTATGAAACAGATATTTGAGATAAAAGACAAAGAGATTATAAACGCCATGATGTCAAACGCGGAGTATGGAACTCTCGCTCTTTGTAGTCAAGACAAACCCTATAGCATTCCCGTAAACTTTGTGCATGAAGGAAATAGCATCTACTTTCACGGCTCACTCTCTGGTCGTAAGATGAAAACGCTGAGAGAAAATCCAAATGTATCTTTTAGCATAGTAGAAAACTTCTCACTTATAGCGTCTTACTTTAGCTCGACTGAGGGCTTGGCTTGTCCCGCTACTCAGTTTTTTAAATCCATAGTTGTTGATGGAGAGGTAAGCGTAGTAAGTGAGAGACAAGAGAAGATAAACGCTATGACCTTACTCATGCAAAAGCTTCAACCAGAGGGTGGGTACAAACCCTTTGAAGATGGCGTTTACAAGAAGACGTTAAACGCCACCGCTGTTTTAAAGATAGAGGTAAAAGAGTTACGAGCCAAGTTTAAATTTGGTCAGCACTTAGACAAAGAACGGTTTAACATGATACTATCTCACTTAGAAAAAAGAGATAGTAAAATCGACCAAGAGACCATAAAAATGATGCAAGAGATGAGAAGTGAAGATGGAGTATAGAGTAGCGAAGTTAGAAGATATAGAGAGTGGTCTTTTCATAGCGGTCGATGGCGATGAAGTTCTCGCTTATGTCATGGCGGCTTCATGGCAGTTCTGGTCAAAGTGGCCGATGTTTGCACACATGATAAAAGATCTGCCAAACCTCACTTATCTAGGTCAAATGCTAAGTACGGACAACTCTTACCAATATGGACCTATATGTATAGACAAGAGTGTGAGAGGGAGCGATGTTTTAAAAGCGATATTTGACTTTGCGCGAGAAGAGATGTCTAAACGCTACCCCATCCTCGTAACCTTTGTAAACAAGATAAATCCTCGCTCATACCAAGCTCATAAACGAAAGCTTGGACTAG
>JAYEHI010000304.1:0-4992 GCA_034659455.1 Campylobacterota bacterium
AGTGATTATCCGATAACCTAAACCTGACACATTACTTATAAATTTCACTTCTGTTTTTTGTCTTAACTTCTTTACAACCGTTCTTAGTGCAGTAGATGACATTATCTCATTAAAATCGCTCCAAAGTACTTGTTCTATTGTCTCGTAGTCTACTGTATTTCCACTATTACCTATAAGTAAATCCATTAAGAGCTTCTCTTTTTTTTGAAGAGCGGTTTTTTTATCAAGCTCTACTAAAAAGCCATTAACTTTATCATAAGAGAGTTCTCGAGATATTTGATGTATCATGTTTGGTTTTAGAGAGGAAGCGACTTTAAGGAGAGAATTTTCAATTTTTGTGTAGGAAATGGGTTTAATGATATACTCACTAACGTCAAGATGTATACTTGAGAGTAAGTATGAGGTTGTTGAGTAAGCACTAATAACCACAATAGGAGTGTTTAAATCTATTTGACGAATATTTTCTATCAAGTCTATGCCATCACTCTTTGGCATCTCTATATCAGTTATGATTACATCTATCTTCTCTCTCTTGAAAATATTTAACGCCTCTTCACCATTGGAAGCCACTTTTATATCATGACAAAACTCCATTAAAATTTCAGATATAATATCCCGTGTAAGAAGTTCGTCTTCAACATAAAGAAATGTTAAATCTTTTAAGATTGTCGTATCTATTTGTGAATAATTCATGTGCCACCGCCATTATTCATAAATTATAATTAATATAATATTAAAGTGTACTTATGAAAAACAGTGAATCCATAACCCAACTACAAACTCGCATAAAAGCTTTGGAGTCCCAAAACAAGAGAATAAAAAAAGAGTATGATGAGAGTCTCTCTCTTTTTGATAAAGGTGAAGTCTCACTCTTTAAGTGGAACAACAACGACACCTGGTCAACAGAGTATGCATCAAAAAATGTATTAGAGTTAACCGGCTACTCTGCAGAAGAGTTTTTGAGCTCAGAGATTACCTTTGCTGACATAGTTTACAGAGATGACTTGACAACAGTTATTTGTGAAGTTGAATACGCATTAAAGTACAATACAGAGTATTTTACACACATGCCATATAGAATCTTGACTAAAGAGAAAAAACTGAAGTGGGTTTTAGACAATACTTATATGATTAGAGACTCTTATGGTGAAGTAACTCACTTTTTAGGGACAATATCCGATATCACACAACTCAAGCAATATGAGACTGAACTAGAAAATATGGTTGAAAGGAAGAGTGAAGAAATAATACTGCAAAAAGATATTTTATATAGACAGCATAGGTTAACAACCATAGGAGAGACTATGGAGATGATAGCTCACCAATGGAGACAACCTCTCAATCATGTTGGAGCGAACCTCTCTAAACTAGAGATGTTAAACCGTAAAAAACTTCACAATGGCGAGATTCAAAAGATTGTAGAAGATTCAAATTTTTCACTTGAGTACATCTCTCAAACTGTAGATGACTTTAGTAACTACTTCTCTCCTACTAAAGATAAAAAGAACTTTTCACTCAATGCTCTCATAGAAAATTTTAAAAAAATCACTGACACCTTAATGAAGTCAATAGATATCAAATATACTATGCCCCAAGAGAAGACTTTACTATATGGTCATGAAAATGAGCTACTTCAAGTCTTGTTAGTCTTACTCAACAATGCTAAAGACGCTATCGAGTTAAAAAATAAGAAGAGCGCTTTTCATGGAGAAGTAACTTTAAGCGTTGTTAACGCTGATGATTTGACTACTATTTTAGTGCAAGACAACGCAGGCGGTATTAAAACAGAGATAATTGATAAAATTTTTGAACCATACTTTACAACAAAGTTTAAATCTCAAGGCACGGGACTTGGACTATATATGACTAAGATGATAATTGAAAAAGATATGAATGGGACTATAGAGGTAGAAAACAGAAATGATGGAGCTCTATTTAAAATCACCTTAGGACACAAATAAGCCACTTTATTTCTATATAATTTACTTATAGATGAAATAAAAAGGAACTTATTATGTTTTTTAGCAATACTTCACAATTAGAAACAGACTTAAAAGCGCAAAAAGAAGAGAATGAAAATTTAAAAGCAGAGCTTGACAGACTCACTCAAGAAAACGCTGAACTCCAAAAGCAGGTAAGATACGCTGATAGCAATAAAGTTATGAACGAACTTATAAAATCACTCACCCATGGTTTAACTGATGGTTGTGATAGAGACTTAAAAGTTATTCAAAAAGACCTAGAGTCTAACGTAGAAGCTCTAGAGGATATCGATGTAAGAAATAAAGAAAACAATAGTCACACTGATGGTTGTTCTCTTGAGATACATACGCTTACAGAGACTATGTCTGAGTTATTAGAGCATATATCTAGTACCTATACACAAGTAGAGACGCTAAATACAAACGTTGAGAGTATTTCTGATGTTATTACTCTTATCAAAGATATCTCAGACCAGACAAACCTACTTGCTCTAAACGCAGCTATTGAAGCAGCAAGAGCGGGAGAGCATGGACGTGGATTTGCAGTTGTCGCCGATGAAGTGAGAAAACTTGCAGAGAGAACTCAAAAGGCCACAAGCGAAGTAGAGATTTCAGTATCATCGCTCAAGCAAAACACTCAAGAGGTGCATGAACACTCTCAGTCTATGGAGAAACTATCTCACACCTCACATAAACAGATGGATATTTTCCAAGAGAAAATGCAAGTACTTACAGATAATTCAGTTATTATTTCACAAGAGAATAAAGATGTGACTTACGCCGTATTTATGGTTCTAAGTAAACTTGATCACTTACTCTTTAAAGCAAATGGATATAAAACAGTATTTAGAGGTGAAGCAACGGGTAGCTTTGCATCTGATAGTGAGTGTCGTTTGGGCAAATGGTACTTTGAGGGAGCTGGTAAAGAGAAGTTTGGTAAATGTCCAAGTTACTCTAAAATGGCACAACCTCATAAAGAAGTACATGATAATATAAAAAAAGCGGTTGATTGCGTTGCCAACGGTACATGTACTCAAGAGTCTCAAAATGTAATGACTTACTTCAAATCAGCTGAAGAGGCTTCTATGAAAGTTATAGAAAACCTAAACGCTATGCTTGAAGAAGAGAGGTTAGCTAGACATTCAAAATGATGAAACTAGGATAAACAACTACTATGAAAAAAGAATCACTATGGCTAGAACAACTCTCAAACAGCTCTCACATAGGAATCTTAGTAGTTGATAGAGAGTGTAATAATCTCTTTGTCAATGAGCGACTCTGTGAGATGTTTGCTTATGATAAAGAGACTCTTCTCTCAACAAACGCTGAAATCTTTCATGTAAACCACGATACGTTTTTAAAGTTTGCAGAACTCGCTTTTGATGCAGTTGTCAACGGAACGCCATTAGCTGTGGATTATCAGTTTAAACGCAGTGATGGCTCACTTTTTTGGGTCCATATATCTGGAGACCCAATAGCGACTAACAAAGAAGTGCTTTGGACTATGGTTGATATTAGTCAAAGAGTTCAGGTAGAAGAGGAGCTAAATCATCAGGCAAGCCATGATGCTTTAACAGGACTGCCAAACAGGATTCTTTTTAATGATAGACTAGCGCAAGCGATAGAAAAAGCTAAACGCCACACTTCAAGTGTAGCGCTTCTATTTATAGACCTTGACCATTTTAAAGAGATTAATGATTCTTTAGGTCACGAAGCAGGCGATGAAGTTTTAAAAGTTGTTACTCAAAGACTCAAAAGTATAGTTAGAGATGAAGACACGATTGCTCGCTTAGGTGGTGATGAGTTTACTATTATCTTGGAAAACTTACTAGAGAGTCAAGACTCTTCACTCTTGGCTCGAAAGATTATTCAAACTTTAAGTACTCCTATACTCATTGAAGATCATACGCTTTATGTATCTAGTAGTATAGGGATTAGTCTCTATCCTGAAGATGGAGGATCGGCTACAAATCTTCTCAAGTATGCTGATTCAGCTATGTATAAAGCTAAGGATAGTGGTAGAAATAACTATCAGTACTATAATGCTACTATGACAGAATTGGCATTTGAGAGAGTAGTTATGGAGTCTGCTCTTAGAGAGGCTATTAAAAATGAAGATTTTGTAGTCTATTATCAACCACAAGTAGATGCAGTAAACGCTAAATTAACAGGGATGGAAGCACTTGTGAGGTGGAGACACCCAACATTGGGACTAGTCTCTCCAGATAAATTCATTCCCCTTGCTGAATCAACAGGACTTATTGTTGAGATAGATAGATATGTCATGAGAACAGCTATGCATCAGATGACAGAGTGGAGCAACAAAGGTTTCAAGCCTGGTATCTTATACATGAACCTTGCAGTCAAACAGTTAGAACAAAAAGATTTTATAGATACTCTAAAAAGTATACTTATGGAGAGCAAGTGTCATCCTAGTTGTGTTGGACTTGAAGTAACAGAGAGCCAGATAATGAGCAATCCAGAAGAGGCTATAATTCAATTAAAAGAGATAAGTAGCTTAGGCATAGAGTTAGCGGTAGATGATTTTGGAACAGGTTACTCATCATTAGCGTATCTTAAAAGACTGCCTATCGACAAACTAAAGATAGACCAGGCATTTGTAAAAGATCTTCCTAATGATGAAGAGGATGCTGGGATTACAAAAGCGGTGATTGCTCTTGGGGATGATTTAAACCTAAAGGTTATAGCAGAGGGCGTTGAGACGCAGGAGCAAAAAGAGTTTTTAATAGAAAACGGGTGTGATAATATTCAAGGTTATTTTTACTCTAAGCCTGTTCCTGCTGATGAGTTTGAAAAGATACTAAAAAGTAGCATCAATAAATATAAAAAGGCTTCTTATGAACAATGACTTAACGCTTCTTTATGTAGAAGATGAAGAGGGAATCCGCAATCAACTGAGTAAGTTTTTAAACTACTTCGCCAAAGAACTATTTATAGCCAAAGATGGTCAAGAGGGTTTGGAGCTTTTTAAAAAGCACAAGCCTGACAT
>JAYEHI010000305.1:0-21131 GCA_034659455.1 Campylobacterota bacterium
TCTTGTTGTTGGATTTTTTCAAAAGGTTGGGCATACGACATATACAGGTGCACTAGATATGCTCTATTTTGCACTCTCTATCACTGCCGTTGCAGTCGGTTTATACTTTTTAGGTAAAGTCGGAAAAAGTCATTAGATAGTCCGTAAAAGGAGCAAAAGCCCCTTTTACTTCGCTTGCGCCGCTGTGGCGACTAAAGTTATCTTTTATAAAGATAAAATTATTTTAAGGAAAGCAATTTGAGTAAAATATTTGTAGATGCTTGTTTAGGTAAAGAGACTCCTTACACACCAGTGTGGATGATGAGACAGGCGGGTCGTTACCTTCCAGAGTACATGAAAGTTCGTGCAGAGGCTGGAAACTTTTTAAACCTATGTCACGATCCTAAAAAAGCAGCTGAAGTAACTATCCAACCTTTAGATATTGTTGGTGTTGATGCTGCAATTTTATTTAGTGATATTCTTGTTATCCCTGATGAAATGGGAATGGATTTATCATTTGTAAAGGGTGAAGGTCCGAAATTTTCAGACCCTATCAAAACGCAAGCTGACTTAGATAGACTTATCGGTGGAGACGAAGCTGCAAGCAAGCTTACTTATGTTTTCGACACTATCAAACTTCTTCGCAAACAGCTAGATGAACGTGGTGACGAGATAGCTCTTATCGGTTTTACTGGTGCTCCTTGGACACTTGCTACTTATATGATTGAAGGTCAAGGGACTAAGACTTATAATATCTGTAAAAAGATGATGTACTCTAACCCGAAACTTCTCCATAATATCCTAAGAGAAGTGACAGAGGTTGTAAAACTTTATATGGAAAAACAGATCCAATCTGGTGTCGATGTAGTTCAAATCTTTGACTCATGGGCAGCTGCTATTGAGACTGATATGTATGATGAGTTCTCTTGGAGCTACATGGTAGAGATTGCTGAGTACTTAAAGTCGAAGTATCCACACATCCCAGTTATTATGTTCCCTAAAGGTATTCCTGCGTTTTATGACAAGGTTTATGGGAACTTTGATGTGTTTGGTGTCGATTGGGCCACTCCAATGTCACTTGCAAAAGAGAAACTAGGAGACAAATATGTTCTCCAAGGAAATATGGAACCGTGTCGTCTCTACTCACAAGAGATGACAACTCAGTCTGTTGAGAACATTCACAACATTATGGGTGGTAAACGCCATATCTTTAATCTTGGTCACGGAATCCTTCCTGATGTTCCAGTTGAAAATGCTAAGCACTTTGTAGCAGAGTGTCAACGTGTCAGCACAAAAAAATAGTATAATTTTTGGGCCTATCAACTCACGCCGTTTTGGCATGAGTCTGGGCATAGACCTCTCCCCTGCTCTTAAACAGTGTAACTTTGACTGTCTCTACTGTGAACTAGCACCAGCTCAAACAGTTGCAACTCAAACACAAACTATTACAGTAAATGAGATAATCAATGAACTCAAATCCCATCTAAACGCCAAAATAGATGTTATAACCCTCACAGCAAATGGTGAACCAACACTCTACCCAGAGATGGACTCACTTATAAACGCCATAGATGAGATAAAGGGCTCAACTGAGACTCTCATACTCACAAATAGTGCGACTCTTATTGATGAAAAGGTGTTTACCTCCCTACTCAAACTTGACCAAGTGAAACTCTCTTTAGATGCTATATCTCCTGATGTATTTAAAAAAATAGATAGACCTCATGAGAGTATAAAAGTAGAAGATATTGTCCAGAGAGTTATAGCATTTAGCAAAGTCTACACTGGAAAACTCTTTATAGAGATTCTTTTCGTTCATGAGCTCAATGACACTCAAGAAGAGGTCGCCAAACTCAACGAGGTACTTTTAGATGTAGATGCAGTTCGAATTGATTTAGGCACTATAGATAGACCTCCTGCTTACCCAGTTGTAGGTATCAGCTACAGAGAACTCCATGATATTGCAATGATGTTTGATAGCTCACTGCCGATTCATATAGCCTCTCGTATTCATGCAGAACCCAATAATGCACCTTATTCTAAAGAGGAGATTCTCAACACCTTAGATAAACGCCCGCTTACACAAGAAGATATAAACCTCCTTCTAGATGAAGAGAGCAGACTCCTTCTCTTAGAGCTTATTCATGAGGGAAAAGTATCCATAAAAACTGTTAGTAATTTAGAGTTTTTAGTTCCAAGTAAAAATATAAAAAGAAAAAAGAAGAAATCATGACAAAACCAGAGTTAGAATTAGACAATATATTTATTCCATCAACAGTTCCATCTAAAAAACTGATGATAATACTGCATGGACGTGGAGACTCTTCAGAGGGTTTTGTAGGGCTCCCTCCCTTTTTAGACCTGCCTGATATGAACTACATTCTTTTTGATGCACCCTTTGAGTACTTTAGCGGTCACTCATGGTATCAACTCCCCCCGGACCAACTTCCTGGTATAGAGTACTCTTCAAAACTGCTTACAAACGACTTAGATAGACTTTTTGAGAGTGATTTCAATGCTGAGGAGAGTTTTCTTTTCGGTTTTTCACAAGGTTCACTTTTAACCTTTGAATTTGGTGCTAGATACCATAAAATACTAGCTGGATACATTGCGATAAGTGGGTATATCTATGATGAAGTAAAACTTTTAGAAGAGATGAACCAAAAGGTGAATGCCAATAACTGGCTCTGTACTCATGGAACAAGTGATGGAGTTCTTGAGTACGACTACTCAAAAAAACAAGTAGAGACTTTAAATGAAGGTGGTTTTCATGTAGAGTTTCAAACTTTTGATAAAGACCACAGTATAGCTAAAGAGGAGTTAGACTTAATCTCCCAATGGATTAAGAACCGCTAACTCTTTTTGCAAGTTGCTCTGGGAGAATTCCCAAAGACTCTTCTACAAGTTTAGTGTTTCCATGAGTGATAAACTCATCAGAGTACTCAAAGCTTGTAACACTTACATCTAAAATAGCATCATCAGCTAAAAACTCTGATATAGCAGAACCAACACCACCCATTTTAGCACTATCTGAAAAGACATACCATTTTTTATGCTTAGTAGCTAACTCTCGTAACATCTCTGTGTCAAGAGGTTTTACAAATCTTAGGTCCAATATACTTGGGCTTTCTTCTAGAAGAAGTGATGTCTCATAAGCACGACCAACTCCATTCCCATAACCGATAAAAAGAGTGTCGCTATCATTTGATTGTAATAACTGGGACTTGGCTAACTCAAAACTGCTCGACTCTGGTAGTGATGTTTCTCTAAAAGAACCTCTTGGATAGCGAAGAGAACATGGATGCTCATACTCCGATGCAAACGCCATCGCTTGATGAAAACTCTTCTCATCACGAGGTGCAAAAAGAGTCATATTTGGGATAGCTCTTAAAAAACTAATATCAAATGCACCTTGGTGCGTTTCTCCATCCTCTCCAACTATACCAGCACGATCAAGTGCAAAAACAACTGGCAAATCCATCAAGCAAGTGTCATGTATCACTTGATCATATCCGCGTTGTAAAAACGTAGAGTATATTGTACAAAAAGGTTTAAAGCCCTCTTTGGCTAGAGCCGACATTGATGTCACTGCATGCTGTTCTGCAATAGCAACATCCCAAAAACGTTCTGGATATTTCTCTAAAAGAGGACTTATACCGGTACCACTTGGCATAGCAGCTGTCGCACCAACGATTTTCTCATTCTTCTGTGCAAGAGCTAGTAAAGATTCTGTATAAATTTGAGTGGCACTTTTCGCTCCAGCTTTTTTCGCACTAGACCCGTCACTGAGGTCAAATGGACCAACACCATGCCATTTTTCCTCTTGGCCCTCAGCTATATCATAGCCTTTTCCCTTAAGTGTTTGACAGTGAATAATAACAGGCTCACCCATTTTTTTAGCAGTATTAAGTATATCTATTAGCTGCTCCAAATTATGCCCATCAACCGGACCAATATAGTTAACACCCATCTCTTCAAACATTATGCCTGGAGTAATAAGCTTTAGACCCTCTTCCATTCGCTTTGCTATATAGTGAGCGCCATCACCAAAATTATCTACAAAACTCTCCGTTGTCTTTTTAAAACGCTGATAAAATGGTGAAGCCATAGCTGAACTAAGTATTCTACTAAGAGCCCCTATTGGTTTAGCGATACTCATCTCATTATCATTTAAAATAATTACCATCGGATACTTTCTATCACCCAACTCATTGAGTGCTTCATACACCATACCAGCGGTCATAGAACCATCCCCAATCATCACAACAGGAATGCGACTCTCCTCTTCGCCTTTGAGTGCGATAGCCTTAGCCGCCCCTACACCTAACGATATAGAGGTAGAACTATGCCCAGCTACAAAATAGTCATCCTCGCTCTCGCTTGGTTTTGTGTAACCACAAAGTCCATCAAACTGTCGAAGAGTGTCGAACTCTTCCCATCTACCAGTTAAGAGTTTATGAGCATAAGATTGATGACTTACGTCAAAAATAAAAGGATCTTTTTTTGAGTCAAACACTTTATGCATAGCTACTATTAACTCTGTGGCCCCTAGAGTAGAGCTTAAGTGTCCACCGTTTTTACTCACTACTCTTAAAATCTCTTCACGTATATCTTTACAAACAGTTTTTAATTCTGTTATGTTTTTATCTTTTATATTCATTATATTTTTACTCACTTAAAGCTGCTCTTTTTACTCTTTCTAATCTTTTTGAGATTTGTGAGTCTATATTTCCGGCATCACTCACTACAATGACACCACCCTCGCTCACTGCACTATCTGAAACTATAGATATATGCTCTAACTTTCCAATATTTTGTGAAATAGCACCATGGTTGTTGGGATTTACCTTAAGAGTAATCTCCGATGCACTTTGAAGATCCTTAAGCAGTTCCTCCGCTAAAACCTTTGCTACTTCATTTGAGTTCTTAGAGAGTTCTACTTGTATGACCTCTTTTGATATATCCAAAGCGGCAAACATTAGCTCTTTTTTTATGCCCTCTAAAGCGGACTCAAACTCTTTTGAGCTCTCTTCAAGTTTTGCTACAGAAGTAGCAAAAAGATTTACACTATTTGCGGTAGCACCATTCATTTCAGAGAGCGCTTTAGCACTTCCAGCTTCCACTCCCTCTGCGAAACTCTCTTCCTTTGCTTTTTGAAGTGCTTGTGTGTACTCCTCTTCCTTACTTTCAAGTTTCATTTGAAGTTTAATAAAGTTCGAAGACATCTCATCTGTTTTTTGCATTAAAGATTCTATTAAAGAGTCTTTTGAACTTGTACTAAGAGCACTAGAGTCTATATCAGTCGCTCTAGCTCTTGGATTATTCTCTTGTGTGTAAGTGTGTCTCTCCTCTTTTTGCTCTTTAGAGTCGCTCTTTTGCATTGGCATTATTGATTTAAAATCGTATTTTCCAACATTGTGCTGATCAATCTTATCTTTTGAAATTACTTTTGCCATCTTCTATTCAATCATCTCTTCAGTTGAACCCATCTGTATGGTTCCAGCTTCTGCAAGTCCATTTACTACTTCAACTATTTTTCGTTGTGCAGTTTCAACGTCTTTCATCTTAACAGCACCTAGGAACTGCATCTCTTCCTCAAACGCTTCACGAGCTCTCTCACTCATAGCAGAGAAGAACTTCTCTTTTAACTCTTCTGGAGAGGATTTAAGAGCTAACATCAACTCCGCTTTATCAACCGCCTTAAGCGTCTCGGTTATAGCCGTTTTATCAAGTGAGACCATATCTTCAAAAGTAAACATCATCTCTTTAATGAGAGTAGCTAACTCTTCATCAACCTGCTCGATATTTGCAAGTGTAGATTTAGAGCTTTTCACACCAAGACGATTAAAGACATCTGCAACTGCACGAGGACCACCAACTTCAACCTTATAAGATGCAAGTGATTCTAGTTTTGACTCTAAAACTGCTGATACACGCTTGATAACTGAAGGAGATATATCTCCGAGTTTTGCCATACGCATAGCCACTTCACTTCGTAAGTCATCAGAAAAGAACTGAAGTGTATCAGCAGCCTCAGTAGCATCCATATGTGCCAATATAAGTGCAATAGTTTGCGGGTGCTCATGCTGAATAAAGTCTGAGAGTTGTTGTGGTTTAATCTTAGAAAGATAGGCAAAGTTTTGAGTGTTTTGCATATTTTTACTTAATTTTTCTAGAACTTTTTTAGCATCTTCTGGACCAAGTGTACGGTAGAGTAGTTCTCTTGCATACTCCATACCGCCAGCAGTAAGATATTGTCCTGATTGAAATATAGCATAAAACTCTTCAAGAATTGCCGTAGCAACTCCACGATCTACCGTCGTATTTTGAGCAATATGCTTTGATACTTCAGTAATGTTATCAACACTCATCGCCGAAAAAATCGCAGCCGTACTATCTTCACCCAACTGCAGAAGCAAAATGGCAATCTTCTCAGCTATACTCATCTCATCAAATATCGCTTGTTGTTGTTGATTTAAATTTGACATGCTTTATCCTCTATGCTGGCATTTTAGGTACATTGCTTTCAGCCTCTTCAACAAGAAGTGCTTGTAGTAGAGAGGCGATATCCTCGGGTGAATCTTCCGCCATATCTCTCACCTTTTCTAAAATAACTTCATATTTCAGACCGTCTTCATCAAAATTTTCACCAACGCCAAGTTGATCTTCAACTTTTTTACGCATATCTTGAACTTTTTGAATTAAATCTTCATCTTCATCATCTTCAACGTCAAGTACAGGTGTTGCAAGATCTTCATCCTCACGTGATACTTCAAGCATTTTTCCTGCAAAAGGAGAGATGACTTTTTTATAAAGGATAAGAAGAAGTATAAGAACAAAAATATATTTAAATACTCCAGAGAATGGTGCCAAATAGGTTTGGATAAATATCTTACCTTCGGTGACTCCATCAACACCTGGTTCTGTTTTACTTCTGTCAAATTGTAAATTTTGAACACTAACCTGATCACCTCTTGCTTCATCTATTCCTATAGAGCGACTGACAAGTGATGTTATCGCATTGAGGTCAGTCTCATTAAGGGATACATACTCTACATCAGAAGTAGCCTCACCAGACTCATCAAGTTTGACTTTATACTTGCCATCTACAATAACGGCAGCCGTTATTCTCTTGATTCTTGCAAACTGGCTCTTTGTGGTGCTTACAGTTTTACCTACTTCATAGTTAGTAGTTCCAGAGTTTTTTTCATACTTTTCATTTACTTGATTATTTTGCAAACCTTGTACTGGACCTATATTACTAACTGTTCCAGGAACACCACCTACCTGTTCAGGTGAGCCGCCCTCGCGTTTCTCTTCACTTACCTGCTCACTTCTTACTACGTTCTCTGGGTCAAAAGTTTCACTCGTCGAGTTTTTGATGGAGAAGTCAAACTCTATTGTTACCTGAGCGACAACCTTATCTCTGCCGCCAACAAATGGAGAGATTACCTCAAGTATTTTTACTTGTCTTTTTTTCTCCTCTTTTACCTTATAGCGCTGTTGCACTACTGAAAGCTCACCCATTTGTGCCATTTCGTCTTCATCACCAAGAGTGTTTCCATCGCTACTCACTAGCATTACACTTGATGAAGTTAGTTTTGGAACAGCCGCCGAGACAAGGTTTTTTATTCCTCTTACCTGCTTAGCCGAAAGATTTCTACCCTCAACCATCTCTACCATCACTGAAGCGGTAGGAGCTACCTGCTTAGATACAAAAAGTGTCTCTTTAGGTAGTGCTAAACTTACAGATGCTCTCTCAATCGGAGAGAGTGCATTAATAGTTCGAGAGAGTTCACCCTCTAAAGCACGTAGATGTTTAATTTTTTGATCAAAAGAGGTCGCTCCAAACTCCTGCTTATCAAAAAGCTCAAAACCGACACCGCTATCTTTAGGAATTCCTAAAGAAGCAATATTGATGCGCTCTTTGTAAACAACGTCCTTAGGAACTTTAATGATATTGTCCTCGGCTATCTCATATGGAATATTATCTTTTTCTAGTTGTTCTACCACTTTTGCGGCATCAGAAGATGAGAGAGAATCAAAGAGAACTTCATATTTGCTTTTTTCACTCTTTTGAGCGGTAAAGACAACTAGAAAGATTAAAAAAGCCACGATACCTATAACTGCAGCGGCTATAATTAGCTTTTGCTGTTTACTTAACTTCGAGTAAACAACTACAAGCTGTGAAAAAAGTACCTTGAAATCCATTAGCTTCTCATTTTAAAATTTATAATAACTCTGTTGCTAGTTCAAAGAAACGACTATTTTGTTCTGACGTTCCTACAGTTACACGAATTGCATTCATTCCATATCCACTTAAGTCTCTTACTATCATCCCTTTTTTTAATAAAGTATTTGCAATTTCAGTAGAGTTTTTTGGATTTTTGAAACACAATGTCACGAAATTTGTATAACTCTCTATTATATCTATTTTTTTTGCAGATGCAAACTCTTCATAGCGTTTCATCTGCTCAAAATTTAAAGAGATACAATTATTTACAAATTTTTCATCCTCTAAAGCTATGCTAGCCGCTTCTAATGAGAGTGTAGTGATATTAAATGGAGGTCTCAGTTTATAAAGCTCTTTAATGATTTTTGCATCAGATACACCATAACCTACTCGCATTCCACCAAGTCCATAAGCTTTTGAAAAAGTTCCCAGATAGATAACATTTGAAAACTCACTAATCAGCTCTTTAGGGGAGATGCTTTTTGAAGCGTCTTTAAATGCTGTATACTCCATATAGGCACCATCAACCACTACTAAGGTATCTTTATCTATTTTTGCTATAAACTCAAACATCTTCTTGGCATCTATCGCATCGCCCGTTGGATTATTTGGAGTGCAGAGGAATATTATGGAAGGTTTTTCTTTTTTATACAATTCATAAAATTCATCTAAATCATGTTTTTGCGAAGCGGTTCGAACTACCTCTGCACCTATGTGTTTTGCATATATTTCATACATCGCAAATGTGATGCTATTCATGAGTATCTTAGAGTCAGCGTCCGCTTTAGCATGCATAATGAACTCTATTACTTGATCGCTACCGCTTCCGACGATAATGTTATTCTCCTCAACTTCAAACTTTTTGTGAAGTGCAGACTTTAACTTTGTCATACTATCATCAGGATATAGTGCCATCTTTGAGACAATTTTTGTGACGGACTCCTGTACTTTTGGTGAGCAGCCATAAGGGTTTTCGTTTGAAGCGAGTTTAATAATATCTTCTGGTTTTATGCCAAACTCACGAACAACAAGTTCTATGGGTTTACCAGCTTCATATGTTTTTATTGTTTCTAGTTTTTTGTTGAATTTCAATTTTCACCCCTCACATAACTACCAAGCCAAGTCACCTCGCCTTCGTGTTTTCTTAATATTTTTTGTATTCTCTCTTCATCTATATGTCCAAAAAAATCTATATAAAACCAGTAGTCAAAACCGCCATCTTTATCTTTGGATGGACGAGACTCTATTTTTGAGAGATTGATTTTTTCTTCATCAAAGTCTTGAAGAAAGTGAACTAAGGCACCAGCTTCAACGGCATCGTTTAAGCTAACTAAAATAGAGGTTTTGTCGTTGCCGCTTATGGCATTTTTAAAGTCGCTTAAAATTACAAATCGAGTC
Source organism: Campylobacterota bacterium (assembly GCA_034659455.1). GTDB lineage: Bacteria > Campylobacterota > Campylobacteria > Campylobacterales > Sulfurimonadaceae > Sulfurimonas. The sequence continues at coordinate 9,611 of JAYEHI010000305.1, forward strand.
GCATTATCATGCTCATCTTCAATATTTTCAAACATAGTTGGAACACCATAAAGTTTTGCCGCTATATGAGAACAGATAGCGGCAGAATTCTCATCTTCAGCTGCTAGTATTGCCGCTTTAGCGGTTGAATCAACGGGAATCTGCTCTATATCGTTAAAGCCATGTTCACTTAAAAACTCGCGACACTGGCCAAAACCCTTATCTTTTGAGTAAATTCTCTTGATTTGGGAGAGCTTATTTGCTTTTGTCGCAAATGCCACATGAATAGGCATATAGAGTTCAGCCACAATTTTAACGGTTGATTTTGAGAGTAGGTCTAATGTTTCGCCAACGATTCCATCACGAGAGTTCTCTATAGGTACTACACCAAATTTTGCTCGCTTACTCTCAAGTGTTTTAAAAACTGTCTCTATAGAATTAAGTGATAAATAGTCACTCATAGCTCCAAAACGACTCTCTGCGGCTTGATGAGTAAAGCTCCCCTCGGGTCCAAGATAGGCTATTAGTTCTGGCAACTCTAAGTTTCTCGAAACTGCAAAAACTTCTAAGTATATAGCTTCTATTGCGCTTGCATTTAAGAGTCCCTTACTCTCTTTACTTATCTGAGTAAGTCTCTCTATAATCGCCTTTTCTCTCTCGGGTCTATAGATAGCTCCGCCACTATCTTTTTTTATTTCGCCAACTCTCTCAACAACGTGCATACGTTTGTTTAAGAGGTTTAGCATCTCGTTATCAATACTGTCTATCTCTTCTCTACAATCATCTAAGGTTTGCCATTGACTACTACTCATCTTCTCTCCTTCTACCCTAATAAGCGTTTTTGCATGATTTCATTCATATCTGCGTATATCAAGTCTGGTTTAAGCGCTTCGTCCAAATGAGGAACTATCTCTTGCGCCGTTTTATACTTGCCACTTGTGACAAATATAGTCTCCATTCCCATCTCTTTTGCTCCACCCAAGTCGCCCTTGACATCATCGCTAATCATTGTAATTTGACTAAAGCCTGCATCCGAACTCTGCTGTTTTAGTCTCTTTAATGCTTCGCTATAAAACGCCACACTAGGTTTGCCTACCACACTATAGTTACAGCTTGTGGCAAACTCCAACATCTTTAAAATAGCCCCAACACCAGGATAGCGTTTAGAGTTTTTTGCATAAATGGATGTCTCATGCATACCTACGAGTGTTGCGCCCAAAAGTAAGAAGTCTATCATCTGTGAGTACTCTTCAGATGAAAAATCCTCTTTTATGGCCACAAGAACCGTCTTTGGATTTTTATACTCTAAAGAGTATTTCATTCCTACCAAGGTTTTTAAAAACTCCTCCGCTCCATAAGCGGCAACTGCCTCTTTTGAGACTCTCTCTTCAAGAAGCATCAAGGGGTCAAGATATTGGTGAAAACCAAAATTAAAACCTAAAGAGTTTAAAAAGTTATAAAAATCTTTAGACGCCTTTTTGGTATTGTTTGTAACGATCATAAAGGGAATTTTTTGAGTGTTTAACTCCTCAATAAACTCTATACTTCCCTTAATAGGACTTTTGTCTTCATCGCTAATAAGTGTACCTTGAACGTCAATGAAATACATCTTTTTTTACTTTTGTAAGAACTCTTGCTCTAGAGCAATTAAATCTTCAAAAGTCTCTCTTCTTCTTATAACTCTTGCTTCTCCATCTTCTAGTGCAATTTCAGCACTTCGCCCTCTTGTGTTGTAGTTACTTCCCATGCCAAAGCCATATGCTCCTGCACTATGAACAACTACAAGGTCGTTGTGTTCTAACTCTGGAAGTGGATAATCTTTTGCAAAAAAGTCTCCACTTTCACAAACTGGACCGACTATGTCAACCGGGCGGCTTTCACCTTTTTGATCGGTTATAGCTTCAATCTTGTGATATGCACTATAAAGAGCTGGACGGAGTAAATCATTCATGGCACCATCGATAACTACAAACTTCTTCTCACCATTTTGTTTCTCGTAAAGAACTTTAGAGACAAAGTATCCAGCATTTGCCGTCAAGAATCGACCTGGTTCACAAAGAATAGTCAAGTCAAGTGCTCTAAGACAGCCTAAAATAGCTTGTGCATAATCATACGGCTCAATAGTCGTCTCATCATTATACTTGATGCCAAGACCACCACCAATGTCAAAAAACTTTAGCTCGATATTTATACCAGCGAGTGAACGCACAAGATCTGCCACAATCTCAGCGGACTCTCTAATTGGTGTTAGTTCTGTAAGTTGTGAGCCTATGTGAAAATGAATTCCAACTGGATCCAAATACTCCGAGTTATTTGCCATGATATACATGCGTTTTGCAGTTCCAAGATCTACTCCAAACTTATTATCATGCAGTCCAGTAGAAATATAAGGGTGTGTCTGTGGGTCTATATTTGGATTTACTCTGATGCTTATGCGAGAGACTTTTCCAATATCTTTTGCCATAAGTTCTACACGATGAAGCTCTGCTTCGCTCTCAACATTAATGTATAAGATATCTTTTTCTATCGCTTCACAAATCTCGTCATCGGTTTTACCAACACCCGAAAAGATGATTTTGTATGCGGGAATACCGGCCAAAAAAGCACGTCTTACTTCGCCTATAGAGACACAATCAGCTCCACTGCCCATTTTTGCAAAATGTTTTACGACGCTAAGGTTAGAGTTCGCTTTTACGGCATAAGCGAGAATAGACTTTCTTCCTTTGAACGCTTCTTTGAGTTGCGTAAACTGTGTAGACATATGGTCGAAATCATAAACGTAAAGTGGCGTTTTATACTGAGTAGCTAGTGCTTTAAAATCAATCATTTTAAAATATCCAAGTTCTTTTTTAAGTGATTTTATCGAAATAGTGCTTATAAGGTTGTTAAGTGCGCTCTCTATATCTATACCACTGCGTCAAAGCGATAAAAAAGAGGAGTACTACTGGTGCGATTACGCCTACTTCACTTGGTATTGTTTTATTGTTTGAGAGTTCAATAAGCATAAAAAGAACTCCCCATATCAATAAGGTGGCCAAAATGGCTCCAAAACTAAAAAGAGATACATTTAAAAACCGAACACTCACTGGCACTAAAAAAAATATAATAACTATCAGACAAGGGACAAAAAGCGGATATATAAAAATCTTATAGAGTGCCCCTTTAATGCTGCTAGTATTTATATTCTGCTCATTTAAAAGTAGGATTGCATCTATCGCATTTTTTATTGTAAAGTTTACCTTGCCCTCGTAAACTTGGTCAAGAATTTTAGGACGAAACCCCTCTAATATTTTTAGATTATTAGAGTTTTGAATATCTATTCCATAAGAATCAAAACTCAAATCATCAGGTTTATTTATAATATCTGCTTCATTTATATGCCAAAAACCATCCCTGTAAGATGCCTCTTTTGCCACTAAAACCTCTTTTAATGAACTATTTACGATGCTAAAAACACGAATATCTTCGGCCTTCTCTTGTAGAGGCAGCATTTTAGAGAAGTAAACATACTGTCCCTTATAAGTAAAAAAGAGATCTCGAGTAGGGCTCAGATACTGCGAATTTTTTCGTATATTGTTAGAAAACTCGTCTGCACGAGCGAAACTTGACCATGAATGAAGGGAGATAAATAGTAGAACACTCACAGAAGAGACAACTACAAAAGGGCGTAAAATATCTACTCTTGAGTAACCTAAAGAGTAAAATGAGACAAGAGCATTAGATCTAATGAGATGTATTTTTGTGCTTATCATTGCAAAAACTAAAGACAAAGGAAGTAACATGTCTATGGCAAAAAATGATTTATATACTAGGTATATAAGGAGGAGGTTAGCCGAAGATGAGAGACCCTCCGCGTTTCCCATATAGTCAAAGCCAACCATAAACACAATAAGTGCACCCATGATAATAAAAAAATATTTAAGATAGTGAAAGGCAATATACCTAAACACTAACATAAAGCGGCTTTTTTAGTGTAAATCGAACTTGTCTCTTCCATGGTATTTTCCAATAAAAACGCCACTGCCTCTAGAGTCTCTTCTATCCACGAATCCAAATGCTTTTTCTGCTCTGCACTAAATTCACCTAGTACGTAAGAGGAGACTTCTCCTTTGTGCTCGGGTTTTCCAATGCCCATCCTTACTCGAATATACTCTCTACCAGTATGAGAGTTAATTGATTTAAGACCGTTGTGACCACCATGTCCGCCACCCATCTTAAAACGTAAACTACCAAATGGAAGATCTAAATCATCATGTATTACAACTACTTGATCAACTTTATAAAAGTTTTTTACTTTTATAACGCTATCTCCAGATAAGTTCATAAAGGTTTGTGGTTTTAATAAAAAATGATTTTGAAATTTATAAGTTATGCCTAGAAAAGAAGAGGAGGTAACATCTCTTGCATTAAACTTTTTAATGAGAGCGTCTATGACCATAAAACCTATGTTATGGCGAGTAGATTCATAGTCGGAACCAGGGTTCCCTAATCCGACTATTAGCATGATTATTTTGCTTTAATTATACTTACTAGAGCTACACGATCTGCATCTAATACAGTTACGTTAGGAATAGCTTCTAAGTCGCGAACAAGTCTTGAATCACCCGTATCCATTGGAGTAACATCAATTTCTATTTTATTAGGAAGGTTTTCTACCACACATTTAACAGTTAAACGCGGTTTTGCGATATGAACAAGACCTTTGTTTTTAAGACCTATTGCTTCACCAACCGGTACGACAGGAACATTATAAGTAGTTTCAACGCCTGGCTGTGCCACCATCAAGTCAACATGTAAAAGAGCACCTGTTACCGCTTGTGCTTCATAAGATTGAACAACAACTTTCATCTCTTTACCAGCTATGTTTACTTCAAATGCAACTGTCTCTTTGTTACGAACTGTACGGATATACTCATTCATTTTGAATGCGGCATTGATGTTTTCAAGACCTTTTCCGTAAACATTCGCAATTAGATAACCATCACGGCGTAGTGCTTTAGTAGCACCTGTGCTCATACTCTCTCTAATTATACCTTCTAACATATAGAATCCTTGTGTTTTTAAAATGGGTGAAATTATAGCCAAACAAGCATTAAACTTTACTTTAAATCAAATATATCTGCATCATCACTCGAAACCTGCGTACTTTCTTTAGTAGTAGTTTCGCCAGCTTTTCCACTTGTAAGACCACTTATTTTCAACTCTAAATCAGAAGCACTCGTAGCATTTTTCATCGCTTGCTCTTTTGAGATAATCCCCTCGTTATACAAATCAAGTAAAGATTGATCAAAACTTTGCGATTTGTAGTGCTCCTTACCAGTTTCAATTGCATCTCGAATCTCATAATCACGGTTCTCCATGATAAGTTTCTCTATTCGAGGAGTTTTAACAAGAATTTCCATCGCAGCACGACGACCTCCATCAACTGTAGGAACAAGTCTCTGAGAGACAATACCCTGTATAACTCCCGCGACTGAAATACGAACACGGTTTTGCTCATCCGTTGGAAACTGGGCAATGATACGGTTAATCGTCTCTTTAGCATCAATGGTATGGAGTGTTGAGAAAACTAAGTGTCCAGTATCTGCTGCATGAAGTGCTAGATTTATCGTCTCTTTATCCCGCATCTCTCCAACTAAAATGATATCTGGATCCTCACGAAGTGCGGCTCGAAGTGCCGTCCCAAAAGAAGCAGTGTCTTGTCCAACTGAACGTTGATTAATAATACATCCAGCATCTTTATGCACAAACTCAATAGGATCTTCGATGGTGATAATATGCTGTTTTTTCTTCTGATTAATCTCGTTTATTATAGCTGCAAGCGTTGTCGACTTTCCACTACCCGTTACTCCCGTAACAAGAACTAAACCACGATCTTTTTTGGTAAAGCTTTGAATAATTTCAGGAAGATTCAATTTATCCAAGGATGGGATATTGACTGGAATAACACGAAAAACCGCTGAGACTCCATCCATCTGGAAGAAGATATTTACACGAAAACGGCTATTTTCATCAAAAGGGTAGACAATGTCAAGGTCTTTATTTTCAACAAACTCTCCATATCTACTTTTTAATAACTCTTTAGCAAAAGTAAGAGCATCCTCTTTTGACATAAAGCTCTTAGGAAACTTAACAATCTTTCCATTTATCCGAGCACGTATATCCGAATTTGCTTTAATGTGAAGATCGCTCCCTCCAATTTCAACCATCTTTTTAAGATAAGCTCGTACTTTTTTCAACTGCTCAAATGTTAATTTGCTTGCATCTATATCTGAGTTCATAATGACTCCAAAATATCTTTGAATGCATCCTTAAATGCAAGGAGTCCATCTTCTACCTGTCTATCCAACATGGCATCAAAGTCTATTCCAAGAGCGTCTATTTTCCTAAAGTGCTCATCTATAAGATCTTTAGAGATAGGAAGTGCTTTAAGCTTTTTGCCATTTTCATCAAAAGCTAAAATAGTGTCAACTGGAGCAGTATTCACACTATTAAATGCCAAGAGCTTCTCTACGTAATAGTGTGCACTAAGAGAGTCGTCTTTTACGCCTGTACTAGCAAAAAGCGTTCGACAACCACTGACTCCCATCTGCTCGATAGCGGCATAAATCGCAGCACTATTATAAATTCCGCTCAATGCGACTTCAACGCCATTTTTAGCCAGCTGTGCATCTAAGGCACGATCAACTCTTGAGACAAATACACTTATAACTGTATCCACTTTTTTGTCATACTTATACACACCACGTTTAAAAGCATTTGCACAGAGAAGAGCTTGTTCTTTTTTAAAAATTAAAGTAGCGTTTACAGGTATGCCTACGCTTGTTAGCTCTTCCATAGCTTCATATCCTGCAGTCGTGGCGGGAACTTTTATCATTACATTTGGTCTATTAATGGTTTTAAAAAGTCTTTTCCCTTCAGCTATAGTCGCTTTTGCATCATCACAAAGTAGAGGGTCTACTTCTATACTCACATAACCATCATTACCCTCGTTATAAAGAGGTCTCAAGATATCTGCCGCTTTTGTTATATCGTAAATTGCCACAGCTTCGTACTTCTCTTTTGGACTTATATCTCCAAGAGAGGCTAATTGCTCTTTATATGCAGGGGAGTTGAGTATCGCATTTTTAAAAATCGCGGGATTTGATGTTGCACCATTGATTATTTTTTTAGTTATTAGCTCTTTAAATTCTCTGTCTAAATAGTCGCGTTCAATAAAATCTGCCCATAGTGAAAACTTCAAATCTTCTATATACATTCATAATTCCTAAATATTTTTACTCTATTATAACGAAGAAATATAAAATTATGTTAGTTTTTTTGGAACTAGTATGCTAAATATACTTCCTTTATTGGAGCTTGAAACTTCTATCTTCGAGTTAAACTGTTTTTGCATTATCATCTGTGACATATAGAGCCCCAAGCCTGTACCATTTTTTCCTTTTGTGCTGTAGTATGGCTCAAATATGGAGTCTAAAAGTTCCTTTTTAATGCCTCTAGCGTTATCTTGTATCGAGAGTTTATAAGAGTTCCCTAAATCTACAACACTGAGAGTAATTTTTGCATTATCCTCATTGAGTATTATGAGTTCATCCACTGCATTATTTAAGATATTTAATATCACCTGTATCAGTTCATTTGAATACGTTCTAATCTCTTCTTCACTTTGAAAATCAAACTCTAGCTCTATTTTCGAGCCTTTGAGTCTTGGCAGTGCAAAATTTATAACTTTTTTCACTATGTCCTCGATTTTAACACTACTGAGTTCTTTGTTTGGTGAAAAGTAAGTTTTAAAATCATCTATAGTTTCAGAGAGGTATACCACAGTGTCGCTGATATCGCTCAAAGCCTTATCTAGAACTTCATCTTCAATCTCTTCTCCTAATAACTTCTGAACTTGCAGGTTTGAGATGCTCAGGGTTACCGTAGAGAGAGGCTGCCTCCACTGATGCGCAATCATGCTTATCATCTCTCCCATAACCGCTCGTTTTGACTGAATACCCAGGAGGGTTTCTTGCTCCTTTAGCTCATTAACTGTTGACTCAAGCAATACTTGTTGTTTTAGTATCAATCCCTTTGCTTCATCCATTTTTTTCTGATAAAAGCCTATAATTACACTTATAATTATTAAGACGAAAGACAAGTAGATTACTTGAAAAAGTGAAAATGCCACTTCAACAAATGGCTGTAGAGGGGCAACCATAATCATAAAAAGCATAAATAAAAACCAATACTTGGCATACTTTTCATTTTGTAAATAGAGTAAAATTACCGGATATGTAAAAATCCATATAAACTTTAAAGAGTCTATCGAATTTGTATAGAGCAGAAACAGAAATAGCAGTGTAAATTGAAATGTCACGATAAACGCCACAATCTTAAATGATTTTCTACATCCTCTTAAGACAAAAAAAAGAATTACATTCACTATAATGAGTGTTATCTCGATTGGAATTATCTCAAAAGTACCTTGAATTATATTGCCGAATATCCCAAAAACAAGACCTAATGAAGAGAGTATAATGGCGATATTAACCATCTGAAATTTAGATTTAACATCAGATTCACTCTCATCAAAATCCCAACCACTTGTAAAAAAATTCTTTTTTGTAAACATTTCTATCCTATTTATGGTAAATATATTTTATCTTGTAGCTCATTATACTCTAAATTCACATCACTATCTAAAGTAATGCCACCGCCACTTTTGTATATATAACTCTCTTGCGTTTTTTCCAAAAAACGTATCATCACACCGCTATCTAGCGTCTCCCCGTCGTAAATGCCAAACACACCACTAAAGTAACCGCGTTCATACTCCTCTACGGAGTTTATAATCTCAAGAGTACTTTTTTTTGGGGCACCACTTATACTTCCAGCGGGTAAAAGAGTTTGTAAAATATCTCCGATAGATTCATGCCATGAACTCCCAAGCTCTCCACTCACATGAGAACTTACTTGAAGGAGTTTTTTATCACCAGCTTCTATCTCTGTTATATATCTAAACTTTTCTACTTTTACTCTCTGAGCCACCATGGAGAGATCGTTACGCAACAAATCAACTACCATTATATGTTCGGCCATCTCTTTTTCATCGGCTAGTATTTTTTTCTCTGCATCTTTAAGTGAAGAATCTATTGTTCCTTTCATTGGAAAAGCACTTATTTTATTTGCAGAAATCTGAACAAAAGTTTCAGGTGAAAAACAGACAAAATCATCTCTAAAACGTAGTTTGTAGCGAGCATTTGAGAGAGAATAAATATCTTTTAAGGAGAGAGGAGTCTCAACCTTAGTAGCTTGAGTCAGGTTTAAAACGTACGTATCTCCAGACTTAATTTTCTCTATAACTTTCTCAAACTTGAGTCGGTACTCTTTAAAATCTATAGGAGATGTTTTCAAAGAGTGCGAGTGAGGTTTAAATGCATAGTTTTCATCTATACAAAACTCCACATCTCCTTTGTCTAAATCTTTTAGTAAAATAACCTCTAGTTTTTCAGCCTTAAAGTCACTTATAAATAAAAAAGGCTCTCTTCTTTTTCCAAGAGTGTTCAACTCACCAAAATTCATATCACTTATGCGATTAACTTTTTGAGAATTGCCATTCTAATATTCACACCATTACTCACTTGATCTAAAACTTTGCAGCGATTATCATCTAACAATGCATCTGAAATATCAATATTTCTGTGTACTGGACCAGGGTGAAGTAAAATAATATCTCTATCACCTATAATCTCTTCAGTTATACAAAAATCACTCGCATAATCTTTAAGTGAAGCATAACTTTGTGAAGAGTGGCGTTCCGTTTGAGTTCTTAGGCTCATAATGGCATCAACTTTGTCTACTATGTCGGCTAAAAAATGAGTAGTGCGCAGAGAGGTTTTAGGCAAAAAGTGAGGAGGAGCGACTAAAACTACTTCCATGCCAAAACGAGTTAAAAGCTCTATATTTGAGTTGGCTACTCTAGAGTTTTTAATATCTCCAACGATTGCTATCTTTTTGCCTTCTAAATCACCAAAGTGTTCTTTTAAAGTATATAAATCTAGTAAAGCTTGAGTTGGGTGGGCATGAGCACCATCACCAGCGTTTAAGATACTTGCCTTTGTATGGTTGGAGAGGATTTTAGGAACACCTGCATTTTGATGACGGACTATGATCGCATTTGGACCCATTGCATCAAGATTCATAGCAGTATCGACTAACGTCTCCCCTTTTTTCGTAGAGCTTTTTGCCACATCAAGATGTACCATCTGAGCGCCAAGTCGTTTAGCCGCTATCTCAAAAGAGGATTTCGTACGAGTTGAGTTTTCAAAAAAAAGCGTTATAATGATTTTGTCTTTCAAGATTCTCTCAAAGCGCCCATCGCTAAACCTTTTCGCATCCTCAAGTATCTCTAAAATTTCCTCTTTTGTGAAGTCGTCTGTACGAATAAGGTGTGCCATTTATCTCTTCTCCGAATTAATTTACAGATTATACAAGACATCGCAGATAGTGTCAATATCCCTAGAGAGTTTAAGGACCTTAATGTCGTTATTTATAAAGAAAGGTTCGCTTATCCTTGCAAAACTCTCATCTTCTTCTCTACAATTAAACACCATAGAGGCATCAATGTTCCTTTTTTGGAGTGCTTGTAGACTCAGTAAAGAGTCGTTTATGCAGCCTAAAGAGCAGTGTGTTACTAAAAGTCCAGTGGCGTTAAAGTATGGAATAAGGTCTATAATCATAAAGTTTGGGTCTACAGGCACATAAAGTCCCCCTGCCCCTTCTATAATAAGTACATCGCACAACTCTTCCATCTTTTCAATAGCCTTGTTTAGGACTTCAAAATCAAGAGCCTTACCCCGTGATGCTATATATGGAGCCGCTGGAAGTTCATAAGATATTGGAACTATATCCTTCACGGACAACTCTTTACACTCTTCATTTAACTCTCGAAGTGTTGAAAGAAGTAAGTCTCCATCGGGGTATACACCATTGACAACACCTGTTTCAATGGGTTTAATAGCTCCAACTCTCAAACCACGAGAAGAGTACTCTTTTAAAAGTTTCAAACTAGCATAGGTCTTACCAATATCAGTATTTGTCGCTGTTACAAAAATTCTTTTTGCCATGATTACCTCATCTTTTGAGGGATTATATAAAAAGAGAGATGAGAAGTGTATTAATCATTTAAAGTTTGAAGAAAAAAATCACAGGAAAAAGAGTGATTAAGATGTGAGGCACACTTAGGTGAAGCATACTTTAGTATGTGAACCTAAGTGTAACGAAGCAGATTGATTGCTATTTTAGTTTTTAGATGTGTCTACTATTTTACCGGCTGAAATCCAAGGCATCATCTCACGAAGTTTGTTACCAGTTACAGTAATTAACTTAGTTTTATCATTGTTACGCTCAGCGTTCATACGAGGGTAACCAGCTTGACCTTCAAGGATGAAGTCTTTTGCAAATCTACCATCTTGAATTTCAGTTAAGATATCTTTCATAGCAGCTTTTGACTCAGCATTGATAACACGTTTACCAGAAACATAGTCACCATACTCAG
>JAYEHI010000306.1:0-4947 GCA_034659455.1 Campylobacterota bacterium
TAGTGCTAATGAGACTATAGAAGACGCGAAAGCGATATCTTTTAACTATGGCTCTTAGTAAGAGTTTTGGTTATAATCTTTTTATGAATGATAATCAAGTGAAAGATGAGTTAAAGCAAAAAGGGATTAAAAACACCCGTGCGAAAAGTGCTTTGCTACAAATACTCAAAAACAACAGTGCCCCTATGGATGTAAACACTTTACACAAAGAGTGTCAAAAGATGACCTCTGTGAACCTTGTAACGGTTTATAGAACACTACAGCAGTTTCATGAGAAGAGACTAGTACAAGAGTTCTTAGACAAAGATAGCGTCACACAGTATGAGTATATAAGTTTAGAGTCTCGTGCTCATCCTCATTTTCAATGCCAAACATGCAATAAGGTGTTCTGTTTAGGAGAGTTGAGTTTTGAAGATGCACTCTACTTCTCAAATATGGCAAGTAAACATAAGGTCAATACTATAAACATAACTCTTAATGGCGTTTGTGCAGAGTGCCAATAAAATACTCAAAAGCTCTTAAGTGCAACTAAGTTGCATTTAAGAGCTTGGAGAGTAAAATACTGCCAAATAAACGCAACTTAAGTTGCACACAACAAGGTAGTAAAAATGTTCAAACAGATAGTACTCAGTGGAGCTATAGGTTTCACTACACTTCTCTATGCAAATATCAATGTAGTAGTAAGCATACTGCCCCAAGAAGAGTTCGTAGAAAAAATAGGGGGTGATAGAGTAGATGTTACTACGATGGTACAACCAGGAAGTAACCCACACTCTTATGAGCCAAAAGCTTCACAGATGAGAGCACTCTCAAAAGCAGATATATACTTTCCAATAGGAATAGAGTTTGAAAAAGCTTGGTTAGGGAAGTTTGCACAGCATAATAAAGAGATGAAGTTTGTAGAGACCACTACAGGTATCACACCTCTGCAGATGGTGGCACATACTCACTCTCACAAGCACTCACACCACACAGCAGATGAAACATCTGCAACTCCTTTTGAGTGGGCTGGTGCATTTGCACTTGATAAGGGAGAGTACCGTTGGAGTTTTGCTAAAGTTGATGGAGAGTATGCTGACCCATCGATGAGGTTTTTGATGATGGAAGTAGAAGAGGGAGTTACTCAAAATCCTATAAAAAAGTACGAAAAACAGGCTACTCGTCGCTTTTTAGAAGAAGCTTTGGATGTGGAAAATGAAAAGGTGCTTGATGTAAAAAGAGGGCTCTATAGGCTACACTTTGATGAAACTAAAGAGCAGACTTTTTTTACTTTGAATATCAAAAAAAGTGGAACTTATCTCTTTTTTACTCAGCATTTTCCATTTGAATTTGAAGATAAAGAACACTTTCTTAAAGATATGTCACAAAATGATATAGAAGCATTTGTTACACAACCAGAGGCAGAGGGTAACATTGACCCGCATACATGGACATCTCCTCAAAATGTTAAAATAATGGCTTTAAATATTTATAAAACCCTTGCTAGTGCCGATAGACAAAACGCCACCTACTATGAAAACAACTATGAAAACTTTTTAAAAGAGATAGAGTATACTGACACAAAAATAAAGGGTCTACTAGGCGGATTAGAGAAGGGTTCTAAGTTTATGGTTTTTCATCCATCTTGGGGTTACTTCGCTAGAGAGTATGGTCTTGTACAACTTCCAATAGAAGTAGAGGGTAAAGAACCAAAACCAAAAACTCTCGCAAAAATAATAAAAAAAGCAAAAGAGCAAGATGTAAAAGCGATATTTGCCCAAAAAGAGTTTTCAGACAAGAGTGCTAGAGCTATAGCAAGTGAACTCGATATTGAGGTTATAAAAGAGACGCCACTGGCTAAAGAGTGGTCAAAAAACTTACTGAAGATGGCAGGTGCAATTGCAAACAATAAATAAGAGTGTCATAGAGGTTCAAAACCTCAGTTTCTCATATGCCAAACAGAGTGTTTTAAAAGATGTAAACTTTACTATAAAAGAGAGATCTTTTTTAGCCATCATCGGTCCAAACGGTGGCGGAAAGTCGACTATGCTTAAACTCTTACTCGGAATCAATCCCCTCCAAAAAGGAGAGATTCGTATACTCGGTCAAGAGTATTTAGAACAGATTCACAACATAGGTTATGTCCCACAAAACACTAACATAAATGTTAACTTTCCTATCAGTGTTTTAGAAGTGGTGATGATGGGGCAAAATAGTCTCAAAAAACGACTCTTTGGATATAAAAAAGAGGAAAAAGAGCAGGCAGTTGAAGCACTCAAAAAAGTAAATATGGACGCGTTTTTCAACAAGCCCATCTCAGCACTCTCTGGTGGTCAGAGACAGAGGGTTTTTATAGCCAGAGCACTCTTCTCAAACCCTAAAATCCTTCTTCTGGATGAACCAACATCGAGTATCGATACTGAAGGTTCTAAGCAAGTTTATGAAACACTAGAGGAGTTAAACAGGGAGATTACAGTTGTGGTAGTGAGTCACGATATATCAGTTATACTTCAGTATGCTACAGAGGCATTTTATATCAACCAGACACTTTTTAAACACGATCTTGGAGATATGAAACGAAACTTTAAAGAGATGGATTCACACATATGTGAAGTGGAACTCCTCAAAATGTTAGGGAGTTGCGAATGTTAGAAGTACTCTCCTACAGTTTTATGCAAAACGCCATTATCGCTGCGGTTCTTGTAAGCATCATAACTGGTATCATAGGGAGTCTAGTCGTTGTGAACAAGATGGTCTTTCTCTCAGGAGGCATAGCTCATAGTGCTTATGGGGGCATAGGTTTAGCGATCTTTTTTGGCTTGCCAATGCTGCTTTCTACCTCTATTTTTTGTCTCTTTGTTACCGTAATCATAGCACTTGCAAGTTATAAAAAAAGAGAAAATCTTGATATATTTATAGGACTTACATGGGCTGTCGGTATGTCACTAGGAATTCTTCTAGTAGACTTGACACCTGGGTATCAAGCTGACTTGATGAGTTATCTTTTTGGATCACTTATGGCTGTAAGTAGTGATGATATCATATATATCTCTCTACTTTTAGTGACTATTTTGGGAGTGGTATTTGTCTTTTATAGAGAGATTCTATCCGTCTCTTACGATAGCGAGTATGCAGAGATTCGAGGGGTAAATACAAAGTTCTTTTATACACTTATACTGATGCTTTCAAGTTTGACTATAGTAGTATCTATAAAGGTTGTAGGGCTTATACTTGTGATAGCACTGCTTACTATTCCTATATATGTAGCGAGTTTTTTTGCCAAGAGTCTTATCGGTATGATGCTAACAGCAGCACTTCTCTCTATGATGTTCTCTATAGTTGGTCTCTTTTTCTCTTATACTTATGACTTAAGTTCAGGACCCTCCATCATAATGGTAGGTTCACTTTTTACTCTTGTGGCTTTAGGAATAAAAAGCTTCAAAAGAGTTTAGAATGAAAAGAGCTCTTCTCCTTCTCGCACTACTCTTTAACATCAGTTATGGTTGTGCAACATGTATGCTTATGGTACCCACATCAGAGATTGATGTGAAACTACAAGTAGAGGGGAAAAAACTCAAAAACATTCACTTCGTTTGGAACTTTTCAGACTCCTATACGCAAAGTATATATAGCCAGTACGATAAAAACTATAATGGCGTTTTAGACCCTAAAGAGTCACAGTACGTAATGAGTGCAATGCTCGCATATCTCAAACCAAAAAATATGTTGAGTAGTGTTAGTTATACAGATGATAGTATGGAAGAGGCTGTTAAACTTGAGCCTATATACAAGAACTTTGACATAACAGTGATCGATGATTTTATGATCTTTTCTTATGATGGAGCTGTTCAAAAAGAGTTGATAGAGAGTTCCCAACTCTCCTTGTCGTTTGAGGATGATAAAGGATACTTCGCATTTGTCATGAGTGAGTTGAGTGTAGAGGGAAGTGAGCTTGAGTTTGAAAAAAACCTCTATCTCTTTACAGGATCTATCCTCTTTAGCAAGCTGTCTACAACAAAAACAGTGCAAGAAGATGAGAGAGTGATAGAGAAAAAAAGCATAACTTTTAAGGAGAAAGAGATACCTGAGGAGAGCTATCTTCTTGAGAGCATAGAGAAGATAAAAGGACTCTTCATCTCTATAAAAGATGAGAAAAACCCTATGACTTATCTTGTTTTACTCTTTTTCGCCTTTGTCTATGGAGTCATTCATGCTATGGGACCAGGACATGGAAAAACCCTTGTGGCGAGTTACTTTTTAGCAAATGAACGCTCTTACTCCAAAGCACTTTTTATATCACTAGCTATCGGAGTTGTTCACACTTTCTCAGCGTTTATACTAACGCTCATCATCTACTTTACACTAAGTACTCTCCTCTCTCAGTTTATGGATGATGCACTCTTTTATACGACAAAAGTCTCTGCGTTTATCATCATAGCTATAGCCCTCTATCTTCTGTACAAAAAATACACTCTCTATAAAAAGCTATCAAAGTTTAGCTTTACTACCTCTCCTACTCACATAGCCTCTTGTGGATGCTCCTCATGTAAGGTAGACAAAAACTCAACAGACATAGCACTCATCATCTCAGCAGGTATCATTCCTTGTCCGGGAACAACAACACTCTTTATATTTGCTATATCTACAGGTCTCTTCTATGCTGGGTTTATCTCTGCACTTGTGATGAGCCTTGGGATGAGTAGTGTTATTTATGTATCTGCACTACTAAGTACACTTGTGAGAGAAAAAGCACTTCACTCGAGTGAGCGACTCAAAAAGTACTTAGAGTATCTTAGCTTACTCTTTATTTTAATCTTAGGAGCTGTTTTGCTTTTCATGTAAGAGTATAAAGCTGCTAAAGTAGAGAGTTTATATCTTTCTCTATACTTTTTGGTGTAGTGGAGGGTGAGTAGCGTTTGATGACTTGTCCATTTTTATCTACTAAAAACTTTGTGAAGTTCCATTTGA
>JAYEHI010000307.1:0-4941 GCA_034659455.1 Campylobacterota bacterium
GATGGTTTACCTGATGTTCCTTTTGGTTCGCCATCGTCGCTTGAGCCTTCTACAACTTGATCAAACTCGTTTAAGTACCTAAATGCTGTTACAAAATGTCTTGCTTTTGGATGTTGTTCTTTGAGAGTTTCTAAAGTGCTTTCATAAAGGGAGTAAGGCACAAAGTGAGCGATGAACTTAGACTGCTTCACTTCATGTGTAAATGTGGATGAGTGGTCTGTATATTTCACAAAACTCTATGCTAGATTTGTAAAAATCGTTTGAACGTCGTCGTCATTTTCTAATTTTTCTAGTATTTTGTCAAGGTCAGCTTGCTGCTCTTCATTGATAGTTACAGGTGTGTTTGCTATTCTCTCTAGTGTCGCTTTTGTTATCTCGATACCCATACCCTCTAAGGCTTCATTCACAGTACCAAAACTTGTAAAGTCAGCAGTTACAAGACAAACACCATCTTCTTCTTCTATCTCTTCTAGTCCTGCATCTATGAGTTCTAGCTCTAACTCTTCTACATCCATACCTTCGCCCAGTTTAAACTCAAAAAGTGCTTTACGTGAGAACATAAAGTCTAGTGAACCTTTGTTTAACATCTCAGCACCATTTTTTACTAAGATGTTTTTTACGTTTGCAACTGTTCTTGTGTTGTTATCTGTCATAGTTTCGATGAAGATTAAAACGCCATGAGCCGCTTTACCCTCAAAGTTTACCTCTAACATACTTGCAGTATCTTTTGCATCAGCACGTTTTATCGCTGCATCGATATTGTCTTTTGGCATATTTTCAGCTTTGGCGTTTAATATCGCCGTTCTCAGTTTAGAGTTAGAGTCAGGGTCAGTTCCACCTTCTTTTGCTGCCATCGTAATGATTTTACCTAGTTTTGGAAAGAGCTTTGACATTGCTCCCCATCTCTTTAGTTTTGACGCTTTTCTATACTCAAATGCTCTACCCATAAAAATTCCTCTATTAAATATTAATGCGATTATACCATTTTTCTAAAATTAAAATGTATAATACAAAATAAGGAAGATATATGAGACTAGGTTTTGCGTTAAAACATCATTTTTTCAGTGCGTTTCGTGAGCTTTTTGTACATCATCACGGTTCTTTGGAGTTTCGAGCTAAAGTCTTTGCACTTGTTATAGCCGCTAACGAAAAAGCAACAGTAGAGAACTATATAGTTGTCAAAGACATCGGACTCAATATTTATAACAATGATGAAGATAGAGCAAATCTACTAATGCTCTCTACAAAAGAGTTAGTAAAAAAAGTACACGATGATAATGGTCTAAACATTGACAACTTAGTCACAAGCATTTTAAAAGAGCTCAAAATTGTTCCAAGATATGCTAAAAAGATAGACATTAAGTCGCTCACACCTCTCTTGAGACTCTCCCATGATGAAGATACTATCTCTTATCAAGAGAATATACTAGAGTTTTTACAAACTACAAAAGATGAAATACTCAACAAAAAATAAAGGATAATTATGGATTTACAAACAAAAGCTCTTCACGCAGGATACGAAAAAGACACCCAATCAACTATGGCTGTGCCAATATATATGAGTACCGCTTATGAGTTTCGTGATGTGGAACATGCGGCAAATTTATTTGCACTAAAAGAACTAGGCAACATCTACACTCGCCTGAACAATCCTACAACGGACGTATTTGAAAAACGTTTTGCAGAGTTAGAGGGTGGTGAAGCTGCACTTGCAACTTCAAGTGGGATGAGTGCTATCTTCTTTGCTATTGCAAATGCCGCTGAAGCTGGAGATAACATCGTATGTGCAAAACAGCTTTATGGTGGTAGTCTTACACAAACTGCTCACACTTTTAAGCGTTTTGGAATCGAGTCTCGTTTTTTTGACGTACAAAACCCATCTGAGATAGAAGCACTTATTGATGAAAAAACAAAGGTTATCTTCTTTGAGTCTCTAACAAATCCAAGTATAGACGTTGCAGACATAGAAGCTATCACAGCTATCGCAAATAAGCACGGAATACTTACAGTTGTTGACAATACAGTTGCAACTCCTGTTTTATGTCGTCCTTTTGAATATGGAGCAGATGTTACAGTTCACAGTGCCTCAAAGTACACAACGGGACAAGGTCTTGCTATCGGTGGAATCATGGTTGAGAGAAAAGGTCTTGTAGAGAAACTAAAAGGCAATCCAAGATACGCTCACTTTAACGAGCCAGACGCTTCTTACCATGGACTTGTATATGTAGATGTACCACTCCCTCCATACTCACTTCGTGCCCGCCTTTCATTACTTCGTGATATCGGTGCGGTTAGTTCGCCTTTTAACTCATGGCTCTTTATCCAAGGTCTTGAGCACCTCTCGCTTAGAATGAAAGAGCACTCTAAAAATGCTCTAGCACTCTCTGAGTTTTTAGAAGCACATCCAAAAGTTACAAAAGTAAACTACCCTGGACTCAAAAGCAACTCAAACTATAAAAACGCACAAAAGTACTTTCAAGGTGGTCTATGTAGTGGTCTTCTTAGTTTTGAAGTAAGCTCTTTAGAAGAAGCGACTAAAATAGTAAATGCCACTGAACTTTACTCCTTAGTGGTAAACATAGGTGACTCAAAGTCTATCATCACACACCCTGCATCAACGACTCACCAGCAACTTTCCGCTGAAGAGTTAGACGCTTGTGGTGTTCCTGCTGGACTTATAAGAATCTCTTGTGGATTAGAGTCCATAGATGACCTTATAGTAGATATGGAACAGGCACTAGATGCGTAAAAATGCTCTTTTAAGTCATTTTTGCTAAAATAGCATTATTATTTTTCGGAGCATTAAAACTTGTCATTAAACCTGCAAACATATACTGAGCACTTTACTAACCCTCTCTACTTAGAGAGTGGGCGTATTTTAGAACCTTACGATATCACTTATGAAACTTACGGCACGCTTAATGATGATAAGAGTAATGTAGTGGTCGTGTGTCATGCTCTTACAGGTTCACATCACGCAGCTGGGACTTATGAAGGTGCGAACAAGCCTGGTTGGTGGGATGGTTTTATCGGCTCTGGTAAAGCTATCGATACTGACAAGTATTTTGTAATATGCTCAAACGTCATAGGGAGCTGCTTTGGCTCAACCGGTCCTATGTCTATGCAACGCCATCATCACGAACCGTATCGATACAAGTTCCCCGTTGTTAGTGTTAAAGACATGGTAAAAGCACAACGCATTCTTTTTGATCGTTTAAACATTCATCGAGTTCATGCTATCATCGGAGGTTCTATGGGTGGAATGCAAGCGCTTCAGTTTGCTATTCACTATCCAAACTTCGCGGAGAAAATCATCTCTCTTGCTGCGACACATGCAACACAACCTTGGGCGATAGCGTTTAATAAAGTCTCTCAAGAGTCCATCTTAAAAGACCCAGACTTCAAACAAGGCTACTACGACCCTGAAGTTATAGCCGAACAAGGTCTCTCTGGAATGGCAGTTGGTCGTATGGCAGGGCATATTAGCTTTTTATCTCATGAGTCTATGCGTAAAAAGTTTGGACGTGACTACAAAAGCACAGATGGTCTTTATGAACTTTTTGGAAAGTTTCAAGTTGAATCCTACTTAGAGTACAACAGTTACAGTTTTACTAAGTGGTTTGACCCTTTGGCATACCTTTACATTACAAAAGCTATCAATATCTACGACCTCTCTCGTGGCTTTGACTCGCTAGGCGAAGCACTTAAACGCATAACGGCTAAGTTACATCTCATAAGCTTTGAAAATGACCTGCTCTTTAAAAACTTTGAGATGAAAGAGATCTCTGATGAGTTGATAAAGATAGGAAATACGAACCATACCTATATCGACGTAGAGAGCGACTATGGGCATGATGCCTTTTTAGTAGAGCTAGACAAATTTGACACTCATATAAAGGATATACTCAATGGCTGAGAAAAAAGAGGAGTTTGAAACAAAACTCGACAATGCAAAAAAGATACTAGAGACTCTGATGAGTCCAGATATAACACTTCAAAACAGTGTAAAAGCTTATGAGACTGGCATGAAAGAGCTCAGCGACGCTCAAAAGATGCTTCAAGATGCTACCATCAAAATCCAAGAGATTAAAGCCTCTTAGATGAGAGCCGCAGTTTTACAGCTAAACTCTCAGGGGATGAGCTCAACAAAACTCTACAACTATATACGAATAGCAAACACTAAGGGTGTGAAAGTTCTCCTTTTAGGAGAGTATGTTTTAAACCCATTCTTTAAAGAGTTGCAAAACATGTCTCTTAGCATGATAAAAGAGCAAGCTTCTCATCAGATAAAAGTTCTTAAAGAGCTCTCAAGCACTTACGCCATGACAATAATTGCTTCACTTGTCATAGTCAAGAAAAAAGAGATATTTAAAACTATAGCGAAGTTCTCACCCTCTTCTACCTCTTACTACCAACAGCAACTTCTCATTAACTACCCACACTGGAACGAAGAGAAGTTCTTCTCAAACGCCATCACAGAGATAAAAGCGCCAATGGTTTTTAAAGTTGACGGATTTAAGTTTGGGGTTATTAATGGATTTGAGCTACACTTTGATGAGATATTTTCAAAATTAGACGCAAAAAACATAGACTGCTTGCTTGTACCGAGTGTTTCAACTTTTGACTCTTACGAGAGGTGGAAAGCTCTTGTAACGACTCGTGCTTTTACGCACAACTGCTACATCCTTCGTGCCAATAGAATTGGTGAGTATGAAGAGTCTCAGGGGGTATGGAAGTTTTATGGGGATTCACTTCTAGCCTCTCCAAATGCCGAGATACTCTCACACCTTGGGAACAAAGAGGAGCTCATGATAGTTGATATGAGTCATAGAGAGGTAGTTCAAGCAAGGCGTTCTTGGGGTTTTAAAGAGGCACAAAATAAAAGGATAAAATCATGATGCAATATTTTCATAGACAGGTTCAACTTTGGGGAGAAGAGAC
>JAYEHI010000308.1:0-1346 GCA_034659455.1 Campylobacterota bacterium
AAAACCAAAACTGTAAGTATAAATGAAGCAGCCCATGCCAAATCACGGCTAGACTCTTCAGGCTCGTTCGCTAAGTCGTAGATACTTACCGTAAGAGAGGGAAAACTCTCTGTTAGGTCTAGACTAAAGTAGTTGGATGTCTCAGATGTAAAAAGTAGTGGTGCAGTCTCACCGATGATGCGGGCAAACGCCAGTAGTATACCAGTCATGATGCCTACCTTTGCCGCTTTTATAACGATATCAAGAATGACTCTATACTTTGAAGCACCAAGTGCGATTCCCGCTTCTCTAAGTTCACGAGGAACGAGAGAGAGCATGTTGTCGGTAGTGTTGATAACTACAGGTATCATCATGATGGCGAGCGCGATGGCTCCCGCAAAACCACTTGTTCCTCCAGTGGGTACAACTACAACTGCATAAACAAATGCACCTATCACGATAGAAGGAGCAGACATCATGATATCACTCAAGTCACGAATAAGCGAAGCGTACCTTCCTTTGCCATACTCTTGAAGGTAGATACCAGCTGCCATCCCCAAAGGAATACCGATAGCCGCGGCCAGACCAGCTAAAATAAACTGGCCAACGATAAGGTTTCTAAGACCTCCATCGATGAGGTCGTTTAAAAATAGGTTGAAGTGAAAAGAGCCTAAACCTTTAATGAAAAGAGTGATAAGTATCCACCCTAAAAAAGCGAGCCCTATCATCGCTGATAAAACGGAGAGGGTTAAAAATATTTTGTTTGCCAAGAGTCTCATCTAGTGCGCCTTTTTTAAGAAGTAAAATTTAGCGACGCTGATAACGCCAAAGCTAATAACAAAGAGAATGAGCGCAAGATAAAAAAGCGCGCTCTCTCCAAGTCCACTCGCCTCGCCAAAGTTGTTCGCCATCGCAACCGGTATGGAGATAGTGGGGTCGTTAATGGCCGATGGAAGCACAAAAATTGAACCGATAAGAAACGCCACCGCCATAGTCTCGCCAAGAGCGCGACCAAGCGCTAAGATGATGGAGCCGATGATACCCGTTCGCGAGTATGGAAAGATGATGTCTTTGATAACCTCAAACTTTGTAGCACCAAGCGCATAAGCAGACTCTTTTAAAACGCCGGGAGTGGTGTTCATGCTGTCTCTGGTGATGGCAGCCATAAAGGGAAGAATCATAACACCTAGTACAAGTCCAGCGGTAAGAAGCGAGACCTGATAGCCACCCACTAAGTCGGCAATGATTGGAGCGAAGTAGTAAAGTCCCCACATCCCAAAGATGATACTTGGAATGGCCGCAAGAAGCTCGATAGCTATACCTACAACATGTGAGATGTTTTTAGGTGCTATCTCAGCTAAGAAAAC
>JAYEHI010000308.1:1446-4935 GCA_034659455.1 Campylobacterota bacterium
ATCTGTAGTTTTATCTATCTGACTTGAACTCTCAATGTTCACTTCTTTGTTCCACTCAGGGTTTGTGATAAAGTCAAATCCAAACTCATCTATAGCTGGTTTAGCAGAGATAAAAAGAGTGATGAAAACACCAATGAGAATAACAAAAACGAGAGTAGCACTACTGATAGAGAGTTTTTGAAAGATTTTTTCCATATATATTTTGCCTAATTAAAATAAAGTATGGAATTTTATAAAAACTCAGTTACATTAAGGTTACGATGGTAACTAGAAAAACTCTATAAAATCATCATCTCCAAAGTTCTCATCTGTATTAATCTCCAAATCCTCCAATGACATCTCAATCTGTGCGATATTTGCATAAAAAGATTTGTCCATATAGTGAATGTCTTCAGCCGTCTGATCAACTAGAACACTCTTTTTCCACTCTAAGATGTCTGAGATAAGCCCTCTCATAAGAGCGATAAGAAGTTCACCATTGTCTCTTAGTTCATACTCAGAGAGTTTTTGAGAGAGTAGCATAAAGGAGTAGCTCAAATCTTTGAATTCAAAAAGTGGATTGAGTGTATATGTATAACGTTTAAAAAAGAGAATAAGGCTATCGTTGATCTCTAGGGTGTACTCTTGTGCATAAAAGAGACCCTCGATCTCACTCTCTATCTCCCTGAGTTCATCATAGATTTCTCCATCTAGGTGTACATCTCTAAAGAAATCTTCTGCAGAAGTTAGACTCTCTTGATGAGCCTTCACTTCTACAGGAGCCTCTATAACAAGGAGTTCTTCTTTTCCTTGCTCGGCATCATGACATTTATACTCATGCTTAAACTTGTAACACATATCGATGAGGTGACGAAGTGCGGCGATAAGATCTACCGTCGCAATATTAAATCCTTTTATATCCTCTTCCTCTTCATAAAGATACTTATTCCAAAGTGTGAACATCTCTAGTGTGTAAAGAAGAATGTCTTTGAGGTCGTTATCATTTTTATCAAGTATGTAGTTGAGCGCTTTAGTCTCAACAAGGATTTTAATATTCACAAGGTGGGCAGATATTTCATCGAGTTGGCTTAACTCTTTTGTGTGGTTGATAAATGTTTCAAGTATTAAAGAAAGAGCTTCTCTTTGCGTTTCATCGTGCGGGTTGTTGCTATAGTTAAAACAGTGCTTATGAAGAGATAGATCGATTCTCTCCATGAGTTCGCGTTTCTCTTTGAGCTGTCTAAAAACACGGTTATCGTTTACTCGTGAAGCGAGTTCCATATCTGCACTCTCTTTAATGATTCTGGAGAGTGCTAATGATCGAGCATCTTTATCTGGACTAAGCGTTATTGTCTCACTTTGCAAGGATTTAAAGTAGATTTTACCTATTTTGTTAAAGATGTAATCAATTCGCTCTTTTTTGTTTTTAATGCTATTTAAAAGCTCTACTTCTTCTTCAAGAAGTTCAACGCAGAAGTTTTTTAGATATTTTTTTCTTTTTGTTATGTTTATTTGGTCGATATAGGCATAGTTTAAGCCTGCTATCTTTAAGTGAAAAACTCTGTATTGATTTGTGGAAGCATCTGTTGATTCACTGTAGCAGATAGTAAATAGATTCTCTTTATTATATTCATCATAGGATTTTTCTAAAATTTTTGTATTAGTGTTTTTGTTTATCAAGTAGTAGTCATGTCTTTTGTTATTAGCACCGAAACGCCGCTTCCCAAGAGTTGAGAAGAGCTGTCTACGTCTCTGTCTATCATCCAAACATATATTTGCTATTTCAAGAAAATAACTACGGTCAACTTTAACGTTAACATTGATGAGTTTGATAGCATTTTTTCCATTTGAAAGTTTTAGCTCTTCAAACTGTATATACTGGATAAAGTGTTTTTTTTCATCTTCTTGTTTGATATAGATAATATTTTGCAAGCTTTTGGAGTCGTTATGAGTTGCAGGTGTGCTAAATTCAAATGTATGTGTCATTTATATCCAATAAAAGTAAAGTAGTATAAATTATACTACTATTTAATACCTTTATCTTCCCAATAGTGATTAATTTTTACTATGATCGATTCAGGAAGTGGAACAAATCCAAGGCTTTTTGCTATCTCTTGACCATCGCTATAACACCAGTTATAAAACTTTGTTACGTTTTTGTTCATCTTAGCTTTTTCAGATGCAACTAGGATGAAAGTCGCAGCTACCATAGGGTAAGAGTCCGCACCTTTAGGATCGGCGATGATAGAGTAAAAATCTTTTTTAGGATCAAGTGTAGCTTTAGCAGCTGCAATTTGAAATGATTTAAGAGTTGGTTTGATGAAGTTGCCTTCACGGTTTTCAACTGTAGCCATAGTTATAGAGTTATTAGCAGCGTCGGCATAGTCGATGTAACCTACTGAGTACTTTGTCTGTTTTAAAAGTGCCGCTACTCCTGAGTTCGTTTTCCCACCTATATGGTGATCTCCTGGCCATGAGAGTGACTTTTTAGCACCGAAGCTTTTTCTCCAATTTTTAGATACTTTACTTAGGTAGTATGTGAAGTTATATGTTGTTCCTGAACCATCTGCACGGTGTACAAAGGTAAGCTTTTCATGTGGAAGTTTAACGCCGGTATTTGCCTTAGCTATGACTGCATCATCCCAGTACTTCACACTACCATCAGCTATAGCGACGATAGCCTCTCTGCTTAGTTTAATCCCATCAACACCAGGAATGTTGTAGCCCATAGTGATTGCACCCACAACACCTGGGAACTGATAAAGTCCATTTTTCTTGAGCAGTTTTGGACTTAGAGGCTTGTCTGTTCCAGCGAAGTCAACAGAGCGAGCTTTTGCATCTTTGATACCTTTAGAGGAACCTTTTTTAATGTAGTCGATTTTTAGGCCAGTCTCTTTATTGTAAGCTTTTATCCATTTTTGGTAAACGCTATAGGGAAAAGAGGCTCCGCTCCCTTTGATGATGTCGTTTGCACTCAGTGAAGTGAGTAGCAGCAGACTCACTAGAGTTGCTGTGATTAGTTTAGTCATTGATATGCCTTTTATATTTTAAGTGTGGAATTATAAAATAAAACGGTTTCAATTTGATTACATAGTTTTATGCTACTAAGTATCCAACTCCACGGATAGTTTTTATATACTCTTTCTCTTTTTGGGGGTCTATCTTCTCTTTGAGTCTTTTGATAGCTACATTGACGGTTTTAGGGTGGATGTTTTCTGTGTCCTTCCAGACATACTTTAGTAAAAACTCCCTATCTAGGACTTTACCTCTGTTTGAGACCAAAATCTGTAGGAGTGATGTTTCAAGGTTTGTTAGGGCAATTTCAAGCTCCCCTATAAGGACACGGTGCATATTTAAGTCTAGTTTCATATCTCTATACTCAAGCTCTTTTTCAACCTCTTTAAACTCTCTGTTTGAGCGTTTAAGGACGGCTTTTACTCTGAGTAGTAACTCTTCAATGTCAAAAGGTTTCGTGACATAATCATCCGCACCCTTTAAAAATCCCTCTTT
>JAYEHI010000309.1:0-4908 GCA_034659455.1 Campylobacterota bacterium
GCAAGAGATGGTTTAGGACCTCTTTACTCAGCAAATACTTGTGTTCACTGTCATCCAAACAACGGAGCTGGTCTTGCTACAAAAAATGGAGTTATATCGCGTTCTTTAGTTATGCGACTTTCTCTTTCTAATAGTCAAAATATTAATAATGGCTTAACAATGAAAAATGGTTTTTTACCTGAACCAACTTATGGAGGACAGCTTAGTCTTCATGGAACTTCAAACACTCCTTATGAAGGAAGAATATCTGTATCTTATGAGAATATCTCTGGCTTTTATGATGATAATGCAAGTTATGAACTCCAGCAACCAACATATAAGATAACAAACCTTCAGTATGGTGAGTTTGACAAAAATGTAAATATCGCTCCACATATTGGTTTAGCACTTGTTGGACTTGGGGCTATAGAGATGATAGAAGAGCATGACATTTTAGCTCAAGAGGACATTAACGATAGTGATGGTGATGGTATATCTGGAAAAGCCAACTGGGTCTATAACACTGAGTCAAACGCCACTGAACTTGGGCGCTTTACATGGAAGGCTGCATCTGCAACAGTAAAACAGCAAGCTGCAAATGCCGCTCACAATGACATGAGCTTATCAAACCCACTCTATCCAGGTGATAACTGTACTGAGAGTCAAAAAGAGTGCTTAGAGTCTCAGCAGGGTATACATGAGTTTGATCTACCTATGAATAGATTGGATGCTATAGCGTTTTATCTCAAGACACTAAGGATTCCTAAGCAAAGAAAAAGTGAGAATTTTGATAAGGGTGAAGTGCTGTTTAACACACTAGGCTGTGTTAAGTGTCATAGCTCAGAGTATAAGCTTCGTGATGGAAACACGATAAGACCATATAGTGATTTTTTACTTCATGATATGGGTGATGAACTCTCTGATGGTCATACAATGTTCAAGGCAAATGAAAATGAGTTTAGAACGCCACCACTATGGGGGATAGGACTTTATACGAAAGTATCAGGAACTACTGCACTTTTACATGATGGTCGTGCAAGAACAATAGAAGAAGCCATTCTTTGGCATGGAGGAGAAGCTTTAAAGCAACAGATGGCATTTAAAGCTCTTAGTAAAGAAAATAGAGACTACATAGTTGAGTTTCTAAAAGGAATATAATGAAACATATATATAAAGTGATGCTATTGCTCATTATCTCTTTAGGAGTTATTGGGTGTGGAGGTGACAATGCTTACGATGGTGAGACTGGATTACTCTCATCTGGTACTGCTAGTCAATCTAGTATAGATGAGTCTATAAACAGTATATATACAAATGTAATACTTCAAGATATAAACGCCACTTACGAGAAGTCTCTAGTTTTACTTAGTAGTGTAAAAGATTTAAATGAGACAAACAGTAGTGCTACTCTCTTAAGTGCACAAGAGGCATTTAAAACATTAGCTCTTTCTTATAAAAAAGTAGAGAGTGCATATGTAGCAGGTCGTGAATCTGATGATATGAGAGATATAGCTGACTTCTATCTAGAGCAGTTTATATTTAACTCTAAAGGCGATACTCTTTTTACAGATTTAGAGAAGATATTTGATGGGACAGGGTCTCTGTATAAAAATTCACATAAGGGTATAACGGCACTAGAGTATACACTTTTTGATAGAAACATTAGCTCAAGTGACATGTTAGTGAAGATGAACACTATACGTTTATCTTCTAGTGTAGAGATAGCAGAGACAATTTCTCAAAACCTACTTTTAGTAAAAGAGTATTACGAGAATGATAGTAAGTTCTTAGAAGATAGTGATACAGCGATAAGTTTAGTACTTAATCAACTAGTTGATAATGCATATAAACTTAAAGAAAAACGCATAGGGGATGGTGGTGGGTTTACCATCAACTTTGTAAATAACCCTGATGCTACTAGATTGGAGTACTACAAAAGTATTAACTCGCTTGAAGCTATCAAAACGATTTTGACTACACATAAAAATATTATGGATAGTGGACTAAGTGCGATAGCAACACTAGGGAGTGCTTCAAGTGAAGCCCAAGCGATAGTTACTAAACTTGATGAAGCTTTAGCTATATGTGATAGTTACACAAGTTCATTAGAGAGTGACTTGACTTCATCAAAAACATTAGAGCTTTACAATGCTGCGGCTATCTTACAAAATAACTATACAGCACTTATAAACGGGCTAAATTTTGAACAAGATCTTTTAGAGGCTGATGGAGACTAGTATGGAGCTTTTAGGATTGGATTATATAGTTACTTCACATCAAAGAGTATTTTGGATTTATATCCTAAGTGCACTGTTTATTGCTGGCATTTATATAAGGTTTTATCCTGCAACACTAGACGAGTATAAAAAAAGAAAGGTTTGGACACATAAGTCTGCACTGATGGATTATAAGTACTTTGTAGTTATATCGTTCATCAAGGTGGCGTTTATACTGCCTCTCATACTTAGCTCAAAAGATGTCTCATTATGGACAACACTTTTTTTACAAGAGCAGTTTGGATACATGAGTGCACTTCGTTTATCAAAGGAGTCCGTAGTAGTACTTTACACTCTAACACTCTTTATTGTTGGAGACTTTAGTCGTTACTGGTTACATAGACTGCTTCACAGTGTAGCTTTTTTATGGAAGATACATCAAGTACATCACAGTGCTGAGGTTTTAAACCCGCTTACTTTTTACCGTGTGCATCCAGTAGAGAACATTCTATTTGGTCTACGGTATGCCCTGAGTGTGGGTCTTGTAACAGGTCTGTTTATATATCTTTTTGGAGCAAATATTGGACTTGTTCAGGTAGTAGGTGCAAATCTGTTTGTATTTATATCTGGCATTTTGGGCGCAAATCTAAGACACTCACATATACCTCTGAGATATGGAGACTTTTTAGAGAAGATATTTATCTCTCCCTATCAGCATCAACTCCACCATAGTGTAGAACACACAGATAAAAACTTTGGAGGGACTTTAGCCATTTGGGATTTAATGTTTAAAACTCTCTACATAGAGAACATAAGAGTTAACAGAGAGTATGGGACGAGAGAGAAGAACTCTTTTGAAACTCTCACACAGATGATATGTAAACCATTTTATAGGGAAGTAAAAGTATGAGAAAAGTAGGTTTAATTTTACTAGGAACTGTTTTAGTCGTTTTGGCTCAAACAGATAAAAACAGAGATAATAAGAGCGAAGTAAAGCAGAACAAGAAGGCTTACTTTACAGGAAACTCTATACATAAAAAGCTCTATCCAAAGAAAAAAAGGAAATAAAAATGAGAAGAATAATTTTAAGTTTAGCAGTAGCATCAACACTAAGTATGGCCGCAACAAATGAAGAGCTTTATCAAGAGATACAGAGTCTCAAGTCTCAAATGAGCGAGATGAAAAAGTCTCAGTCTGAGCAGAATGATGCACTCTTAGAAGAGATTGCTAACACAACACTAGGAGACGATACAACTTATGAGAGTTTTAGCTCTATGGGTGAGGCTGCTTCAAAGGTATACCACTCTGATGGTGCAGTCTCTATAGGTGGTTATGGTGAGTATAAGCTCACTAAGTATAACGACTTTAAAAACTACAGTTCAGACACGGCAAATGAGACTAGAAATAAAACCGAGTTTAACATAGTAAGGTTTGTACCCTACATCGGTTTTAAATTTAATGACTGGATTGTTATGAACACTGAGATAGAGTTTGAAGATGGTGGGGCAAGAAGTGATGACACGAAAAACTACAAGTATGCCATAGTAGAGTTCTCTTACTTAGACTTTTTGATAGAAAAAGAGTTTGCAATTCGTGTTGGTCATATTTTAGTTCCTTTTGGTTTAGTAAACCTTAACCATGAACCAGTAGCATTTCTTACGTCTGATAGACCAGCAGTTGAGACTTTTATCATTCCAGCTACTTGGCATACAAATGGACTGCTCTCTCACGGTAAGATTGATTCTTTTGAGTACTATGCTGGGATAGTCTCATCTCCAGATGCTGGCGCATTTGTAGAGGGGCGTTTCATTCAACAAGGCCGTCTTGGTGCAAGACAGTTTACGGACGATGTCTCTTTTGTAGCTCGCAGTGCTTATGACTTTGCAGGTGGTTTAAACGCTGGTGCTTCGGTTATGTATGGTAACTCTACAGCTTTAGCAGAGAGTAAACCAGGAACTTCAACAGGACATACCTCAGACTCTAGTATAAGTATGGCAATGGCAGAGGCTCACATCACTTACAACAATCACGGTTTTGATATTCAAGCCCTTGCAACTTATGGGCAATTAGGTGGTGATGTGGGAGAGTTGAGTTCTGATATAGGTGAAGAGATATCAACTAATGTCAATGGTCAGTATATAACAGTTGGTTACGATGTTTTAAACTCCTTTAGTTCTTCTCACAAAATGTATGTAGTTGGTGAAGTAGAGCGTTTAGATATGGATGCTTCAAATGACACAACATATAGCGATAACAACAAGTTTAACGAATATACTGCAGGTCTCGCTTATTTCCCTGATCCAAAGGTTGTTATGAAAGCTAACTATAAAGTCAAAGATTACGCAAGCGGGGCGACATTGGCAGACGAGAGCTCATTTGTTATGAGTGCTGGTTTTATATTTTAAACTGATGAGGTGCAGATAATGAAAGTAATTATAAGCGTAGCGGTAGCGAGTTTATTTGTTTTAAGTGGATGTGGCAGCTCTGAGACTGGTTCTAATGAGACACCGATGCAGAGTATAAGTTTTGACACAAAAGAGAAGCTAGGTCAAGCACTCTTCTTTGATACAAACCTTTCTCTGACAAGAAACACATCTTGCGCAACTTGTCATGACCCTGAGCATGGCTTTGTCGATGCAAGGTTTTCTGAGAGTGGAGTAGATCAAAATGTATTTGTAGATGGTGCTTTTTCTGTTGGTGATGATGGAACTGC
>JAYEHI010000310.1:0-4905 GCA_034659455.1 Campylobacterota bacterium
CAAGCAAAACATACTTCTGACTTTAACCGTGCAGCTGAGATAGAGTATGGAGAAGTACCAAAACTTCTTGAAGAAGAAAAAAGTATAAATGAAAACTGGGATAGATTACAAGCGAGTGGGACACTACTTAAAAATAGTGTTGATGAAGACTCAATAGCTTCAGTAGTATCACGTTGGACTCATATACCAGTCAATAAAATGTTACAAACAGAACAGACTAAAATCTTACATGTAGAAGATGAGCTAAACAAAACTGTAATAGGTCAATCAAAGGCGACTCATGCAGTTGCTCGTGCCATTAAACGCAACAAAGCGGGACTCAGCGATGAGAACTCTCCTATTGGTAGCTTTCTCTTTTTAGGACCAACAGGAGTTGGTAAAACACAAACAGCAAAGACTCTTGCAAACTTTTTGTTTGATAGCGAAGAGGCACTTATTCGAATAGATATGAGTGAGTATATGGAGAAACACGCAGTATCGCGTTTAGTGGGTGCAGCTCCGGGGTATGTTGGCTATGAAGAGGGTGGACAGCTTACAGAAGCGGTAAGACGAAAACCATACAGCGTAGTGCTCTTTGATGAGGTAGAAAAAGCACATCCTGATGTTTTTAATATGCTGCTGCAAGTACTTGACGATGGGCGTTTAACTGATAATAAAGGTGTAACGGTTGACTTTTCAAATACTATTATTATACTCACGTCAAATATTGCAAGTGACAAGATTATAAATAGTGCAGATGATGAGAACTTAGATGAGCTTGTTATGAGTGAGCTAAAACAGGCATTCAAACCAGAGTTTTTGAACCGTTTAGACGATGTGGTGATTTTTAATGCACTTGGAGCAGAGCAGATTGTAGATATAGTAGATATCTTCTTTGGCGACATAGCCAAAAAAGTAAAAGATCGCGATATTGAACTCTCACTTAGTAACGAGGCTAAAGCATACATTGCCGAAGCTGGATTTGATCCTGTGTATGGTGCTCGCCCATTAAAACGAGCTCTGTATGAGATAGTCGAGGATAGACTAGCAGACTTGATACTTGAAGGAAGAGTAGTTGAGGGTTCTCAAGTCAGTTTTGAAGTAAAAGATAAAGAAATTATAGTTAAACTCTCTTAAGAGTTTAGCTTTTGAGATGTTTTTGAATCTCATCAGGTTTACCGATATAAAACCCCTGAGCATAGTCAACACCTAGACTTGTTACAATTTTTAGAATCTCTTTAGATGAGACAAATTCAGCTATGGTTAAAACATTGAGTTTTTTTGCTAACTCTACTATTGTTTCAACCATGAT
Source organism: Campylobacterota bacterium (assembly GCA_034659455.1). Classification (GTDB taxonomy): domain Bacteria; phylum Campylobacterota; class Campylobacteria; order Campylobacterales; family Sulfurimonadaceae; genus Sulfurimonas. The sequence continues at coordinate 1,292 of JAYEHI010000310.1, forward strand.
TTTAGAGTTATGGTTTCTATCTATATCGGATATAAGCGAAGCATCTATCTTAATATACTCCACTGGAAGGTTAAGTATATGTGAAAAGTTTGAATAACCAGCACCAAAGTCATCAAGTGCTATTTTTACACCGTATGAGCGAGCCTTCATACAGAACTCATAAACTCTGTCATAATCTTCAAAATCTTCAGTCTCAAGAAGCTCAATGGTAATAAGATCATTATGCTCGTAATTATTGAGAAGTTCAAAAAAGTATTTCATTGTTGTTCCATTATTGATGTCCGCGAGTGACAAGTTAATTGAACAAGGAATTTTGTATTTAGCTATTGTATCAAGTGTATTTATGATGACTGAACGAGTTATTTTATAATATATGCGATTTGCTTTTGCTACATTTAAAAAATTAAAAGGTGGAATAATCTTTCCACTCTCGTCTCTCATTCTTACAAGTGATTCATATTTTACAGGTCTGTTAGAGTTTTGAATAGGAACAATGGGTTGAAAGTATGAGAGAATATCGTGGCGTTTAATCGCTCCAATGAGCTTTTTATGACACTCTATGTCATCTTGGTGTATTTTTTCAAGCTCCTTGTCTTCATTAAAGAGGGATATCTGAATATTTCTTTTTTTAGCATCTTTTAGTGCCATATCTGCATAGGCTAACATTTTTTTGTTTCCACTAAATGAGACTCCCGCACTCATCATAAACTGAAATGATTTATCTTCATAGAAGAAATGAGTTGCTTTATAGCTATTAAGCACATTTTCTATAGTCTCTATAAAAATGTCTGTATAATTAAAACTTAGACTTTTTGAGACAATGCAGAACTCGTCCCCACCTATATGATAAAGTGTTAACTCCTCATTTTGAAGTGACTCTTCTAAAAATTCTGCTGTCTGCCCAAGAGCGATATTCCCCACTTCTTCTCCATAAACATCATTGAAAGACTGAAACTTATCAATATTTAATATAGCCATTTTTGTGAAGTTTTGAATTTTAATATCTTCCATAAGCTTATTTCTGTTAGGCAGTCCGCTTAAAAAAGAGGTGTAGATTTTGTCATGAAGCTCTTTAGTTTTTTTAGTTATCTCCGCTTCTAAATCATCGTTGTATTTTAAGAGTTGTTCTTGAGCTTTTTTAAGGGCTTCTTCAGCTTCTTGTTTGCGCTTGAGCTGCACTTTAATACTAGAGTTGAGTTTCGTAAATTCATAGATTGAGTAAGATATTAAAAACATTGCAATTAAAAAGGAGAAGAGAAGAGTTGAGCGACTATTGTTATTATTTTCTTCTATCAAAAAAACATTTTGATAGAGCTCTGTATTTGAGTAGTCCATAAGTAGCTCTGTATCTTCTGAAAACTTAATGGCAATATTGTTAAAACCAATAATGGCATCTGCGATATCAAACTTGTCTTCTGATTCAATTGCGTTACATAAAGAGTCTTGAACGATGGTATAAGAAATTAATCTTTTTTTAATGGTTAAAAGAGTCTGTTTAAACTGAGCATTTAAATCAGAATTTTTTAGTGTTAGTTTATCTAGTTTTTTGATGCTTTTATTGATTGATTTGAGCTGTTTTTTATTTAGTTCGTCATCCCTGTCTTGTTTGAGAAGAACCATCTGTAAAACATCCGTTTGATTTTTTTTGATGTCATAGTTAAGTTTGTTGGTATAAAAATTAAAATCAATCTGATCACGACTTAGATGCTTTAGCATTTTGTTATTATCATTGATATTGTTATAAGAGAGCATGAGAGGGATCAGCAAAAGAATAAAACCAATAACAAGTGTTAGGTAGATTTTAATTTGTATATTCATAACAACCTCTTTAAAACCTAGCTTCTAAACTAAGTGAGATGATTTTTTTGGTCGCGTCTTTTGAAGCTGGTTCGCCAAAATGCCAGCCACTCCCAGTATAATCTTCGTGTATATGAAGATAGGAGAGCTTGGCGTTTAAGTGCTTGTGATATTTCCAAACGCCATAACCTTCATAAGCACTACCACGAGTAGCTAGTTTGTTAAACATATCTTCGGCACCTTGAGTGGCACTAAACCAGTACTTACTACCATAGTTATACTCTGCTCCTATGTGAAACTTGTCGTTGTAGTCATACTTCGCTCCAAGGTAAAGTGAATAACCGTTTGATTTAAGCATTGTTCCACTTGCATAAGTGGACTCTGTAAAGCCAGTTTTTCCGTCTTTAGTTAATCCATCTGCAACAACTTGTGTTGGCTCATTAACATTAGCACCTACAATCTGATAATCATCTTGATTACCATTTGCATAAGGGTTTGAGAGAGCTGTATGAACAAAGAGTGTAGTTTGAGTATCAGCTACTTCTTCGACATCTATACCGACTCCAAAAGTGACCATAGTCCCTAGTGTATGAGAGTCAGATGAGCCAACATCTGGTCCTAAGTATGGATGAGCTTTAAGGTCATGCATCATATTTGCACCAAAAGAGAGAAGCGACTTACCGAGCAAGTGAAACTTAGTGTCACTATAAAGTCCAACTATATTTGCATTGTCAATGTTTTCCCTGTTACATTGATAAGGGTAGAAGTTAGGTCTAAGTGTGTAGGGCTTAGCTAAAACAATTCGAGCATAAGTGTCATCACCTAGTTTTTGCGTTCCTATCATTCCGTATGTGTTCATATCAAACACTAAAGCTGGAAAAAGAGAGTTTCGTTTTTTATCTTGTGCATACTGCATAGGTGTTCCCCCAGTCGTTGGAAGAATACCAAATGAGAAAGTAAAAGGGTACTTAGATAATAGGTTAAGTGTATAGTCGATATAAGCACGGTCTACATCAAAAGCACTTCCTGATACTCCTGTTTTAATATCACGAGAGAGTATGCAGACTCTTTGATTTGTTTGAGAACCATTCATGTAAAGGAGTCTTCCGTGAAACTTGATATCATCTAAGTCTGCATTCATATTTAATCTAAATCGTATAGAACTAGCAAGGTCAAAGTGTTTTGAGTACTCATCTCGTCTTTGTAAACCATTCAAAGATGGGTCGTGGTGATTGTATATCTTAGTGTTTTCATTTTCTATTTTACCATTTTGATAGTCAAACTTATCAAAACGTAGAAGTAATTCAGGAGAGAAGTTGATTTTATCTAAGATTGATTTTTTTTCAATACTTTCAATAATAGGCATTCGCTCATCTAGGTCTTCTTGATGGTATACCATCTCCTGTTTCAGCTTGTTTACTTCATTTTGAAGTGTTTCAATTTTGATGTTTATGTCAGTTTCATTAGCTAGTAAAAAAAATGGTAAAGAGAAAAGAAAAAGTTTTTTCATAATCATAATCCTGGTACAATTGGCTGTTCTGAATCAGCAGCGTGTTTTATAAGGTATATCTTTAATTGCTGTCTTATCTCTATAGGTATCGAGTCTAGTTTGTACTTTTTGAGATGTCTTTGTGAAGAAAATATTCTTTCCCATTGGACAGTAGCCTTACTTCCAGCTTGTAAATTAAGCTCTTTTGCAAGTGTCTTGATGCTTTGTGCTTCTAAAGAACTAAAAGCTGATAATGATAATATTAGTATAGTAGCAAGCCATTTCATGCAACTATTATACTTAATCTATATTAGAATTGTTTTAAAGG
>JAYEHI010000311.1:0-4899 GCA_034659455.1 Campylobacterota bacterium
CATTAGCTTTAGGCGCAACATCTGCTTTTGCAACAAATGGTGACCTTATGATTGGTCAAGGTGCAAAAGCACGTTCTATGGGTGGTACTGGTATCGCAAAAAGCTTTGGTGCTGAGTCTGCTTTAGTGAATCCTGCAAATATTTCTTCTGTTAAAGATATGGAAGCTACAATAGCTGTTACATATTTTGCACCAGATGTTAAACTTGGCTCTAATGCGAGAGCAAATATCAATAATGCTTTAGGCGCTAATGGTACATTTGCTCCTACAGGTGCTTATACTCCAAATGATGGGGCTCCTGTTGCAGGTGCTAGTTCTGATGTTGTAATGGGTGATTCTGGTTCAGGTTCTAGTGTTATCCCTGAAATGTATTTTGCTGCTAAGTTATCAGAAAAACTAGCAGTTGGTCTTGCTGTAGCTGGTACTGCTGGTATGGGTACTGACTATACATATGAAACAACTAATGGTTCTTTTGGAATGATGACAGCACTTTCTTTACTTAAAGTTGCTGTTCCGGTTTCTTATAATATTAATGGTGGTTTAACAATTGGTGCTGCTGGTGTAATGCAATACGGAAGCTTAGAAATGAAACATGATACTATGCCTTCAGGCACTAGAGAAAATGGTGCAGCTACTGATATTGGTTATGGGCTAGAATTTGGTCTAAACTACACTAATAGTGGTTTTACAGTTGGTGCTGTATATAAATCAGCAATTGAGATGAATTACGAAGATACAATTAGTGCTTCACTAAATGATTTTGGTGTTGCCGGGGCTATTACATCTGGTGATTCTTTAGAACAACCGGCAGAAAGAGGTATTGGACTTGCATATGCAATGGGGGACAGTACTGTAACGGCTGATTATAAAGTTATCCAGTGGGGAGATGCAAAAGGCTATTCTGACTTTGGTTGGGAAAATCAAGATGTATATGCTGTTGGGTATGAGTATGCACCAAAAGGTTGGGCATTTAGAATGGGTTACAACTATGCAAAGTCCCCAATTGTTGAACAAAATGGAGCAAAAGGAATGACAGCTACTGGTCCTCAAGGTTATGTGGGAGCAGTTAAAAACTTTTTCAACATGGCCGGTTTTCCTGGTATAGTTGAGACACATTACACAATTGGTGGTGCTTATGATATTTCTGAGGCATTAACTCTTGATGGTGCTTTTATATATGTTCCTGAGTCTAGTGAATCCTTTGATACATCGGGTTTAACAGAAGGTGCAACATATAATTTTGCTAGTAATGGTAATACAAGTAATCAAGCCGCTGCAGGTGGCATAGCTGCTATGTCAGCTACTTCTACTGCAGACGTTACTCACTCACAAATGGCTCTTACTTTAGCTCTTAGCTATAGATTCTAGTCTAAATTAAGAAATTCTCCTTTCTTTTACAATGTCGCCTTTTGGTGGCATTACATTTTTACTTAACTATCTTAATTCTTTAGCTTAAGTTATAAAATAATATAAATTTCATAATAATTTACGCTAGAATATCTACAGTTAATTTGTGATTATTTTTTGATAATAGACACAAATATTATAAATAAGGAAACAACATGATAAATAACATGATAAAATCGACATTACTACTTTCGCTTGCCGCTTCAGTAGCATTTGCCGCACCTGCTGTGCGTTTTAATGAAGTTCCAGGGGATATGGAAGAAAAATACGAAAAAGAGTTTTTACCAGCTCTTGAAGATGCAACAGGTTTTTCTCTCTCTGATCCACATGAAAAGATTAACGATGCTTACAAAGACCGCTATGGTAACCCAGAGGATCCAGACTATGATAAGGCTTGGACTACTAACTTAGACAACTTAGGTTTTTTCTCTATCTCAAATGATGTGGCACTACATCCTATTTTATTAAGTTCACCACAAGCTGCTGGTTTTCAACCATTTAATCTTCATATATACAAAACTGTAGCAGAAGATGTAACTTATATCGGGCATGTTGATCCTACAACTATGCTTGATATCACAGGTGTAACAAACAAGGCTGATAGAAAAGCTTACATCGATATGTATAAGCCATTAGATGAGTATGTAACAAAAGAGTTTGGTGGAAAAGTAGTTGTAAGCGAGTACGCTAAACTTCCTGCTCAACCTATGATGACTTTTGAAGTTCCAGTAGATAGAAGTGGCGACATAGTTGAATGGGCTGAAGGTTTTCAAGAAGAATTAGAGGAAGCTTTTGAAGAGAAGAAGTATATTATCGCTGGATTTAAAAACTTCAAAGAGACTTATGAAGAAGATTTAGAGATGCCTTTTGAAAAATATGACCAGTTCTTTGTATATGGTCTATGTCACTTTACATACTCTTATAACATTTTCAATAAAGGTCGTCCAGATGCTGGTGCTTTTGCTCCATGTGCAATGTACTTTTATATAGAGAAAGATTCAAATAAGATGATTGTTGGTATGCCACGTTTAGAGTCTTGGTTAAATGTAATGGAAATCAAAGATGCAACTATGAGAAAGTCTGCAATGGATTTAGATGTTGAAATCATCTCAATCATGAAAAATTTAGGAGCGAAAGAGATATGAAAAAATTACTTCTACTATTAGTGTTTTTTAGTGCACTTTTAAATGCAGCTGGCACACCAAAACCTATTGGCTGGGCTGAGAACTATTTTGCAGACGAGACACTTGTAAGTAAAGCAGTAGAGAAGCCAAAAGTATCTGGACTTGAGGGAAAAGAGATAAGCACTTACTATATAGGTGCTTACATGAAAGCTAAGAGTGTTCAAAATGCATTGGAAGCTGCTGGTTTCACAGTAATAGCGAAGTACTCTCCTGTAAAAAAAGGAACTACTTTAGTTTTTACAGATGATTCACTCAAAGCTGAAGCTTCAAAAGAGGGTCGTGCATTTGCTGGTGTAAGTCGTGTGTTTGTAGATGACAAAGAGAAGATGATTAGTTTTACAAATCCTGTATATTTTGGTAGAGCTTTTATGCAAAAAGAGTATAACCATGCTGTTTTTAATGATGCATTAGAAAAAATAAAAGCAGCTTTTCCTGGTCTTAAAGCTTCAGCTGATAAGCTAGAGTATGATGATTTAGCGGGATATCACTTTATGGTTGGTATGCCTTATTATGAAGATCCTGATGAACTAGGTAAGCCTAATGCTACCACAGCTGATGCAGTTGCTAAAGCTAAGGGATACAAAAAAGGTAAGGCGGTTATTTTTGAACTTAAACTTTCAGAAACAAGTACACTTTTAGGATATGACCTAGGAAAACGTACTAAGAAGTTTGTTAAAAAGATAGGCCGTGCTAATGCTGCTATATTACCATGGTGTGTATCTATAGAAAATGGTCAAGCTAAAGCATTGAATGCTAAGTACTATATCGCTATTTCATACCCACTGCTTGATATGGGTGGTTTTATGGGGATAGCTACCGTTCCTGGTGCTATAACTAAAGACTTAGAAAAAGCATTTAAAAAATAATTTTTACTTCTCTTATGTAGGGTATAGCCTTTGGCTATACCATTATCGCTTCGCGTTTACCCTCTTTAATCTCACCTATTAGGTAACCATCTGTTTTAGAAAGTATAGTCTCTACACTTGACTCTTCAACTACAAGTATCATACCAACACCCATGTTAAATGCTCTAAACATCTCATCGCGATCTACGTGTTCAGCCATTAGTTCAAAAATAGGTAGAACTTTTATAGCATCTTTTTGTACTTCGGCCATTAGGTTTTCAGGAAGAACACGTGGAAGGTTTTCAACTATACCACCACCAGTGATATGCGCCATGGCTACGATATCATCTCTGCACTCTTTAAACATTTTTACATAGATATTTGTTGGTTCTAGAAGAGTCTCGATAAGTGGTTTTCCATTGAAGTCTTCGTTAAAGTCTAGATTCATTTTTTCAAAAAGGACTTTTCTTGCAAGTGAAAAACCGTTTGAGTGAAGACCTGAAGAGGGAAGAGCGATAAGCTTATGTCCGGCGCGAACCAAACTTACTCTGTCCATTTCAGATTTTTCCGCTACGCCAACAGCAAAACCAGCTAAGTCATAATCGTCCTCTGAATACATTCCTGGCATCTCGGCAGTCTCTCCACCAATGAGCGCGCATTCAGAGCGTTTGCACCCCTCAGCTATCCCTGCTACAACGTGTGTAGCATTTTTAACGTCAAGCTTGCCGGTGGCATAGTAGTCGAGGAAAAAAGATGGCGTTCCAAAGTTGCAAAGCAGGTCGTTTACACACATCGCAACTAGATCAATTCCTACAGTGTTATGAATACCACTATCTATAGCAAGTTTAAGTTTTGTTCCAACACCATCAGTAGCCGCAAGCATTACGGGCTCCTTAAAACCAGTTGGAAGTTCAAAAGCACCAGCAAAAGAGCCTATTCCACCCATTACGCCTGGAATTTTTGTCGCTTTTACTAGGGGTTTGATGTTTTCAACAAAGCTATTACCGGCATCAATGTCAACACCGGCATCCTTATAACTAATTTGACTCATTATCGCTCTCTTTGCTTTGAGGCAAATCACACTTTTTTGTAATCATACATAGTGGGCAGAAGTTTGTTAAACCAGCTAAAAGAGGGATTACACCTAGATAAAACCACACGATACCAGTAATAAGCCCTGCAGCGATAAGCACTACTCCTATCGCTATACGAAAAACTCTACAAAACTTTCTTATTTTATTCACATCCATACTATTACCTTTAACTTTTTATAAATATTGCATAATTATATCTTTATTAAGTAAAATTAATCCAAAAGTGGTTAAAATCGCGGTAATAAATAAGGAAGAATTAATATGAAAGATTTTAAATATAATGAAATGATGGTGCATGTAGCTTTATGTACAAACAAAAACCCTCAAAATGTTTTGATAATTAGCAACGATGGGTCAGCAATGACTAAAG
>JAYEHI010000312.1:0-4898 GCA_034659455.1 Campylobacterota bacterium
CTAGTGCATGGGAAACAGATGACTCTATGCAGATTCATATAAATGGAGTTGATGACGTTTATTCAAAAACTGAAGTCGATTTAGATAATGCAAGCCATACTCTAAGTGCTACTCTTGATGATGAAGGAAAATTAAAAGTAGAGATTTTCAACAATACCGATAGTACAGGTGACGATACGGAGTGGTTAGAGATAGATAACTTCCAAATTGTAGGTGGAAACAGTTATGAGTATCAAGTCGATTTAAGCGCAAGTTTAACAGACTCTACCGAGACTCTTAATGATATTATAATTGCGGATTTACCAGTAGGAATAAGTTTTGAAGATAGTGCGAGAAATCCTATAACCGTTAACGCAGATGGAACTTTTACAATTGCTATACCAGATGATGGAGGAACACCAACAGTCTGGATGATTTCAACCAAAGAGATGACGAATGCTGATATTGATGCATTAACAGCTTCTGTAACCTCTGTTTCAGCTGGTGGAGATATGGCTACAGCGGAGGCTACTCCAACTAGGTTCTCCGCTCCTATAGTTACACAAGGTGACACGGAGGTTTTAGAAGAAGCTTCTGAAGTTATTGCCACTATTACAGACAGTGATGGAAGCTTAGACCATGCAAGCTTCAGTTACACAACAGATAATGGCGGAACAGTTGTTCTTGAAGCAAATGGTGATCTTACTTATACATCGGCGAGAAATTATTCAGGAAATGATACGGTTCACCTAACTATTAGTGATAATGAGGGTAGGACAACTACTCACGATATAGCAGTTAGCATTAGTGGAGTAGCAGATACTCCTACTTTATATATGGGGATTGACGAGGGAGTATTAATTCCCGAGTTGCCATTTGGTGATACTGATAATTTTACGGGTGGAGCATCTAATGAATGGACAGGCGATAATGTAACATTTGCAAATGAAGAGATGGAGATTGAAGAGGGATACAATACAGCATTGAAGATGTTTGATTTTGGTATATTATCTGCAAATCAGACAGTTACTATAGAGTTCGTTACAGATATTAAAGCAAATAAATGGGATGGAGGAAGTGATAATTTCAGAGTTTATAATAATGGAACTGAAATTTATCAAGATGGAATGACTTCGGCATTAACGGAGGATGCAGACCTAGATAATTATATTACGCACACTTTTACGACAACGTTAAATGCGTCAGGTGAGGCGGAAATAGAGTTCTATACCGATAGTAGAGGCTCTGATGAATTTGTAAGGATAGATAATTTTTCCATTACTGGGGTACAACCAGAATATTATGAATACACCCTTTCTATTAATGCTGGAGTTACAGATTCAAATGAAACACTCTCAAATATGCTACTTGCAAATCTTCCAAATGATGTAATCGTAGAGGATTCTAATGGAGAAATCACTCCTCTAAGTGGTGAGTACGCTTTAACTATGGATACAAATGGAGACTCTATTGTGACAATAAAATCTCTAGATCAGTTGAGCACTACTGAAATGAATAGTATAAGTGCTTCTGTGACTTCAAATGATAGTGGTGATACAATAAGTACTAATGTAACGATTGGCGATAATGACACCATAGTTTATGATGGCACAGCAGCTCTTGATACTGGCGATGGCTTCGATACTATAGTTTTAGCTACTGGCGTTGATTTAGGTACGGGTGGTATTGATTTTTCAAACCTTGATAATATTGAGAAAATAGACTTGAGCGATAATGGTGCACATACTGTAATTGACATTACCTTAGCTGATGTTATGGATATGACTGATCCTGGAAGAGTGCTTACTATAGATGGTATTGGGGGAGAAGATGAAGTTACCGTAAACACTACTGACTTTACATTGACTGGCACAAGTGATGGCTACAACACTTATGAGGGAACATCTGGAAGCGATAGTGTCACTCTTAAAGTAGAAGAAAACATAGACTCAACAGGTTTATAATTTTTTATTCATCCTCAGTTTTTGAGGATGAAATATGTTACAATTCTTCATGCATAAAATTCATCACATTTTTTTAATAAAATTTCTTACACTTTTTATAGGCTCTTTTCTCTTCTTCTCTTTTATGATTTACATCTCTGTAAAGTCCATCACCATTGAAGAGAACAAAAACAATCTCAAACAGACCATCGCTCTCATAAGTGCTAACTTGAGTGATATTGAACATCTACCAAAAGAGGTAAATCTAAGAGTGACTATGATTGATTTGGACGGTGTAGTTATCTATGAAAACGATAAAGACAAGTCGCAAATGGACAACCATGCCAACAGAGCTGAGCTTGTACAAGCAGGTAGTGAGGAGTATGGGCATAGCGTTCGTTACTCAACTAGCATGAAAACTGACTATCTTTACGTTGCTAAAAAAACACTCTATAACCATCAAGAGATTTATCTACGTTTGGCAATGCCGCTGACTACAGTAATGAACTCTATCAATGAGTTGATGATTAAGATGTTTTTACTCTTTGTAGTGGTTCTTGTAGTCTCTTACCTTATCGCTAGAAGTATGAGCCATAAAGTACTTTACGATATCAAACAGCTGAAATCTTTTTTAGAAGAGATCGGATCTAAAAACTATGAAGCGATTGTACATATAAAGTACATTTACGAGTTTTTGGAGCTCTCTCTTATTTTAAAAAACATCATCAAGCGTCTTCAAAAAAAAGATAAGAAAAAATAGCAAACTGCCATATTTTTAAGAGAATGAGTTTTCTTTAGATATATTTTTAAAAATAAAACTAAAGAGATAAGATGAGAGATTTTAAAAGTATCATCGAGGAGCTTAAACGCCACCTCTCAGATGGAAAAGATATAAAGGTACTCGATAAAGATGTTGCAAACCTACTAGAGATAAACCAGTCTAAGTTCGCTACTATCAAAAAGCGAAACGTCACCCCTTATGAGAATATATTGAAATTCTGTAAACGAGAAGAGCTATGCTGTAGTGAGATTTTTTTTGACTAGATTTTTGACTGAATAGTCACTTTTTTCGCTTCAAACATCTCTATAGCCTTCGCTACCATAGGCTCCTTGGTGATGTCCGTGCCATCTGTCTCATCGAGTGGTGCAGGATCGTCGCAGTTTGCGACGCAGCTTGTATTTCCACCCATTTCCGCATCTTCTATCATCGATGTACTTTGGGGTTGATCCATAGTGGGTTGCTCTATATCCGCTACTACATTTGCTGTAATCTCTTCAACTTCTTTCAGTTCCTCTTTTTTAGCCTCTTCTATAGGTTTTGAACAGGGTGCTCCTTTGATTTTAGTGCTAAATCCATAAAGCTCACGAACGAGTTGTTGTATGACCGTCCAGCCATGTTTTAGGAGGCGTTTGCACTCTTCGCTTGCACAACTCTCCCATGTTAAAACGCCATCTTCATAAGAGATAAAAGCGATGTTTTTTGTAAAACACTCTCCAAGTTCAGCATTTCTATCGTGAATGTTTGCCACTAAAGTGTGAAATGTTTTAAGGTTTGGATTTTCTACTACAACCGGAGTAGGTTCTTCTGGCTCTGGCTCAATGACTGGTGCAGGAGTCTGCATCTCAGGAGTTGCTGTCTGTACTTTTATTTTCGCTGGAGTCGGAGTAGTTATCTCAGGGCGTTCGACATCTTTTTGAAAAGACTCTATCATCTGATCTATCTCACGAATACGAAGTGCTTCAACCATCTTAAAAAATATCATAGAGAGCACAAAAGAGCCATCGGCATTTATGCTAAAGAGATATTTTGATTCGCTTAGGATTCTAAAAAACCTATCAAGAACGAGTGTTGAGAAGAGGGCATTGTGGTTGTACATTTTATCTTTTAGGTAGGCGATGAGCTCATCTACAACCATCTCACTCTCATAATCTTCTAAGACTTTTGTTTTCTCAACCAGTGCCGCATAATCTTTAGCAAAAACCGATTCAAAAAGATCATCTATAAACTTAGGATCAACAAGCCCTAGCATATCTGTAACAGTACGAACATCGACATGGTTTTTAGAGTAGATGATGGCTTGGTCAAGCAGTGTGAGCGTGTCACGAAGACTTCCACTTCCGCTACGAGCAAGTATCTCTAATGCATCAGCCTCATAGCTAATGCCTTCAAGTTGAAGTATATGTGCTAAGTGGTCTACGATCTTATTTGTCGCGATGCTTTTAAATCTAAAGTGCTGTGTTCGACTGAGTATAGTGGCTGGAAGTTTAAGCGGGTCGGTTGTAGCTAAGATAAACTTTACGTATTCTGGCGGCTCTTCTAGCGTTTTTAGAAGGGCATTAAACGCCTCTTTTGTAAGCATATGGACTTCATCGATAATGAAGATTTTATATCTTGCAACAGCTGGTTTGTACTTTGTCTGCTCTACAAGGTCACGAATATCGTCTATCTTACGGCTACTAGCACCATCCATCTCTATGATGTCCATGTGACGACCCTCTATAGCCATAGTACAGTTAGAACAAACGCCACAAGGCTGATGACTCATACCCTCTTCACAGATGAGAGCCTTAGCAAAGATACGAGCTGTTGAAGTCTTTCCGCTTCCTCTTAAACCAGAGAAAAGATAAGCATGAGAGAGTCTGTTAGAATCAAGTGCAAGAGAGAGAGTTTGAGCAATAGTATCTTGACCGATAAGCTCATCAAAATTTGAGGGACGATATTTTCTTGCGAGTACTTCAGATGATTCTTTCAAAAACAGACTCCATGGGTTAATTAGAGTAATTTTATCATAATCTGATTATAGATGGGTTAAAGTGCTAAGCTTAGAGTGTCTCAATGATGTTTGAGTTTCTACCACTCTCTTTAGCCTTGTAGAGAAGTTCGTCGGCTTGTTTGTAGAGACTTTGTGGGTCAAGACCTATTTGTGGGCTAACAACTAAAGTTCCCATAGAGATTGTTACAGATTCTGATGCACT
>JAYEHI010000313.1:0-4888 GCA_034659455.1 Campylobacterota bacterium
TTCAAAAGCTTAAAGATATATACAAGGTAACAAGTGATGAAAAACTACTTTTGGCATTGAAGCCACACCCACAAAGCATAGCCTTGGCTCAAGCTGCTATGGAGAGTGCATGGGCAACTTCACGATTTTTTGTAGAAGCAAAAAATATCTTCGGAATGTGGAGTTCAAATCCAAACGAGCCAAGAATTGCAGCAAATGAAAAAAGAGGCGGTTCTAAAACTATATGGTTAAGAAAGTTCACTACTGTTGAGGAGTCAGTCAGAGAGTATTATAAGTTAATGGGGAGAGGTAAAGCTTTTAGAGAGTTCCGAAAAGTTAGGTATGAAACTAATGATCCATTTAAAATAATTCTAAAACTAGATAAGTATTCAGAAATCGGTGACAAGTATGCCGAGGAGTTAGGGAGTATGATTCGTTACAATAAGTTTAAGAAGTTTGACAAGTAGAGAGTGAATGAAGTTGGCGTTTGAGTTAAACGCCAACATAAAAGTGAAGGATTAGTCTCTAGTCTCTACTACTGAGATAGAGTTGATACCATCTTGACCTTGAATCTGAGCAAGAACATCAAAACTAGCACTATCATCTCTTTCAATAGCACCAAAAACAGTATGAACGCCATCTAGGTGAGGTGTGTCTACAAAAGTGATGAAGAACTGGCTTCCACCAGTGTTTGGTCCTGCATGCGCCATAGACAAAGTACCTGGAGTATGTACTGAAGTGTTTGTTGTAGTCTCACAAGCTATAGCCCAACCTGGTCCACCAGTTCCAGTTCCAGTAGGGCAACCACCCTGAGCCATAAAACCAGGAATAACACGGTGAAAGTTTAAGTTGTCATAGTAACCAGTGTTACCAAGGTGAGCAAAGTTTGCTACAGTATTAGGAGCTTCCTCTGGAAAAAGTTTAATCCAGATGTCACCTTTACTTGTTGATACTTTTGCATATTGTTGTTTTAGTGATTCTTCCGCACTAATATTGTAATCTTTTAATTCAGTTTTTCCAAACATATTTAAAGCCTTGTTTTAATTTTTGAAATTATAGTATAAGTTTTTATCTTTTTATAAATAAAACACATATCATATGATAATATAAGCTTGAAGTAACCGAGGGTCAAATTATGACTAATCCAGATGAAGCAATCAAGACACTTAAACAAATAAGCGATATAGGGGTAGATGATTTTGGAACTGGATACTCTTCGTTGGCGTATCTCAAGAGACTACCTATAGATAAACTAAAAATAGATCAAGCATTTGTACGAGATTTACCAACTGATGAGGAAGATGCTGGAATTGCCAAAGCAGTTATAGCCTTAGCAAATAGTTTAAACCTTAAAGTAATAGCCGAAGGTGTTGAAACAAAAGAGCAGAGAGACTTTTTAATTGAAAATGGTTGTGACAATATTCAAGGGTACTTTTATTCAAAACCTATAACAGCTGAAGAGTTTGAAGATATATTAATAAATGGAATAGAACTTTTTCGTCAAAAAAACTCTACACTGCTTAGTAAATAATAAACTCTTTTTCACCAATAAATGCCATCACTCTTTTTATCTCTAACTTCTTATATATTTGTTACTTTTTTACACAAAAATTTTATTTTAGACAGATATATTTGAAATAATCACCTTTGCTACACTCATGCTATATTTCTATTTTATTATTACATTGAAAAATAAAAGGGAAGACATAATGAGAAAAAACATAGCACTTAGTGTAGTGGTTTTAGGTGTAATAGGAAGTGCACCGATTCATGCAGCTGAAGATTTGAGCAGTATGTTTAGTGAAGGAAAGACAAGTGGGGAGATTCGTGCATTTTATATTGACAGAGAGTATCAAGGTGGATTGGGCAAGGACATTCATCGTAATTCAACTGCAGTAGGTGGTAACTTAAAGCTTGAAACAGCGGACTATAGGGGTTTTCGTATAGGAAGTATACTATATACTACAAATGAGATTCCAGCTTTTAACTACAGTGATAGAGATCCAACTCTGCTTGGGACGGGAAATGAATCCTACTCAATACTTGGTGAAGTGTACATTAATTTTGATTATAAAGAAACCACTTTTAAAGGTGGACGTCAGAAGTTAGCTACTCCTATGGCTGGAGCGGACGATACAAGAATGTTACCCAATTTATTTAATGCGTATCTATTGATAAACAGAGATATTCCAAACACTACCATAATGGTTGGTCACATAGATGGATTTGCGCAGGGTACTTTTGGTCGAGTGTATGATCCTGCTGCAGGTGGAGGGAGTTCACTTCTAGCAGTAACTTCTGGTTACTCTGCAGTCGATACAAGAAACCAAACTGGCAAGTTTTTAAATATGGGTGCATACGCTGTTGGAAAAGAGACTGCTGGCGTTTCAATAGCTTCCCTTACTTATAAAGAGGGTGGATTTAAGGCACAACTTTGGGACTACTACGCATACGATATTTTAAACGCGGTATATGCTCAAGGAGATTACTCTTGGAGTTGTCTTTTGAGTGATAAAGTAAAACCATATGTTGCAGGACAGCTGATAAATGAAAGTGATGTTGGTAAAGAGTATGCTGGCAAGATTAATTCTGTTTATCTTGGTGCTAAGATTGGAGCAAAAATTGAAAACTTTAATGCATACATAGCTTACTCTCAAACAACGGCAAATAGTGCATCTGATTTAAATGGCGCTAAAATAGGTACTGCAAACGCTATTGTAACTCCGTGGGGTGGAATGCCGGCATTTACTCATGTAATGGTAACTCGTCACCAGTTTTTAGCAGGTACTAAAGCAACTAAAGTTGCAGCTTCATACAACTTTAAAGATATTGGAGCAAATGTTTCTACTGCTCTATACTACGCATCATTTGATATGCATGCAAACAGTGGTTACGGTATAGCGAGAACTGCAACAGAACCTGGATTTGATATTAAGTATCATCCATCACTTGTAAAAAATTTACAACTACGTCTTCGTGGAAACTTCCCGAGAAGTTTTGCTGAGTCTACAGCTGGAGGCGACACTGGTTGGGATGAGTACAGAGTCATCGCAAACTACACATTTTAAGGATGAAGTAATGAATAAAGAACTCGTAGAAAAAATCAAGGCAAACCCTGATTATCAAAAACTTGTAAAGACTAGAACTAGTTTTGCAATCAAACTATCTATTGCAATGTTAGTGGTATATTTCACTTTCATTTTAACGATTGCATTTAACCCATCTGCATTAGCTGTGCCTCTCTGCGCTGATACTGTTACAACTATCGGTATTCCTATCGGGATAGTGATTATTGTATTTGCTTTTATACTTACAGGTGTATATACAAAACGTGCAAATAGTGAGTTTGACGACTTGTCAAACAAGATCAAGCAAGCTATAAAGGAAGACTAGATGATAATGAATAGAATATTTCTGTTTTTAATACTTGGTTCAATCGCTGTTTTTGCATCCGGAACTATAGATGGTGAGATAGAAATGCAGGCTCTTAATGTTTCTGCTATTGTAATGTTCGTAATTTTTGTTGGTGCTACTCTTGGTATCACTTACTGGGCTGCTAAGCGTACTAAATCTGCTAAAGATTTCTATACTGCTGGTGGTGGAATAACTGGTTTTCAAAATGGTATGGCTATCGCTGGTGACTACATGTCAGCTGCATCATTCCTTGGAATTTCTGGTCTTGTATACCTAAAAGGTTACGATGGTTTAATTTACTCTATCGGTTTTTTAGTTGGTTGGCCAATAATCCTTTTCATGATTGCAGAGCCTCTGAGAAACTTAGGTAAGTATACATTTGCTGATGTTGCTGCTTATAGACTTCGTCAAACGCCAATCCGTACTTTAGCAGCTGCTGGTTCTATTGCGACTGTTATTCTTTATCTTATTGCTCAAATGGTTGGTGCTGGTAAACTTATCCAACTTCTATTTGGTCTTGAGTATGAAGTAGCTGTTGTTCTAGTTGGTGTTCTTATGGTTCTTTATGTAACATTTGGTGGTATGCTTGCTACTACATGGGTACAGATCATTAAAGCATTTTTACTACTTTCAGGTGCAACATTTATGGCTATAGCTGTTATGGCACACTACGACTTCAACTTTGGTGCACTTTTCTCACATGCTACAGAGATGAGAGGTATAGAGATGATGTCTCCAGGTGGACTTGTTAGTGATCCAATATCGGCTATCTCACTTGCAGTAGCTCTTATGTTTGGTACAGCTGGTCTTCCACACATCCTTATGAGATTCTTTACTGTTAGTGATGCTAAAGAGGCTCGTAAGTCAGTTTTCTTTGCAACAGGTTTTATCGGTTACTTTTACATTTTAACTTTCATCATCGGTTTCGGTGCGATTGTTATGGTATTCCAAAATCCTGCATACTTAGATATGGCTAAACAAGCTATCAGTGGTGGTTACCCAATTCTTGGTGGTAAAAATATGGCTGCAATTCACCTCTCACATGCTGTTGGTGGAGACTTCTTCCTTGGGTTTATCTCAGCTGTTGCATTTGCTACTATCTTAGCAGTTGTATCTGGTCTTACTCTTGCGGGTGCTTCGGCAATCTCTCACGACCTTTATGCTTCTGTTATCAAAAAAGGTAAAGCTGACTCTATGAGTGAAATGAAAGTTTCTAAAATAGCTACTGTTGGTTTAGGTATTATCTCCATCATCATGGGTATCGCGTTTGAGCAACAAAATATCGCTTTCGTTGTTGGTCTTGCTTTTGCTATTGCTGCATCTGCTAACTTCCCAGTATTATTTCTCTCTATGTACTGGAGTAAACTAACTACTCGTGGTGCTGTTATCGGTGGATCTTTAGGTCTTGCTACTGCAGTTGCTCTTGTTGTTCTTGGTCCAATCGTATGGGTTCAAATTTTAGGAAATGCAGAAGCAATTTTCCCTTATAAATATC